>JANOBL010000684.1:0-3878 GCA_031411635.1 Betaproteobacteria bacterium | reverse complement strand
CGAGTCGGTGATGTCGGCGACAAAGTCGACGCGCTTGATGCGCACGTCGATGATCTCGATGCCGAAGGCCTTGGCCTCGTCATTCAGGCGCGAGCGCACGTCCTGCATCACCTTGTCGCGCTCGGCGGCCAGCACACCACGCACCGTGCGCTTGGTGATCTCTTCGTTGAAGGCGGCCTGCACCACCGGGCTCAAGCGGTTTTCCAGGTTGCGCAGATCGGTGCCGTTGTTGCGGATGAACTGGCGCGGCTCGGCAATGCGCCATTTCACCAGCCAGTCGATCACCAGGCTTTTCTTCTCGGCGGTGAAGATCGGCCGGGTTTCGGGGCTGTCCAGCGTCTGCACCCGCTTGTCCAGGAACACCACGTTCTGGAACGGCGGCGGCAGCTTGAGCTTCAGGCCCGGCTCGGAGACAACTTCCTTGATTTCACCCAGCGCGTACACCACCGCAAGCTGGCGCTGATCGACGACAAACAAGGTCGAGGCCAGCAGCATCAGCGCCAGCAACGCGCCGGCCACGATCAATCCGATACGGTTCATGTTGTTCTGGCTCTTGGGTTGCGGCGTCGCTTTTTGACAAGCTCGGGCTCAGCGGCCATCGCGGTCGCGGCTGCGGCCACCGTCGCGCGAGCGTGCATCGGCACCGGCCGCACCGGCCGCACCGCTGTCGGTGGGCAGCGCGGCCGACGGCGGCGCCTGCGGCACCACCTGCACCGTGCCCGCCGCCGCACCTTGCTGCATCAGCTTGTCCAGCGGCAGGTACAGCAGGTTGCTGCCGCTGCGTGAATCCACCATCACCTTGCTGACACTGGAATACACCTGCTGCATCGTGTCGATGTACATGCGGTCGCGGGTGACCGCTGGCGCTTTCTGGTACTCGGTCAGCACCGAGCGGAAGCGCTGCGCATCCCCATCGGCCTGCGCCACCACCCGCTGGCTGTAGCCGTCAGCTTCTTCACGCAGCCGCGCCGCCGTGCCGCGCGCCTTGGGGATCACATCGCTGGCGTAGGCCTGGCCTTCGTTCTTGAACCGGTCGCGGTCGGCACCGGCCTTGACCGCGTCGTTGAACGCCGCCGTCACCTGGTCGGGCACCGCCACGTTTTGCACATTGACGTTGACCACCAGGATGCCGGCCTTGAGCCGGTCGAGCTGGCCCTGGATCGACTTCACCAGGTCGGCCGCGATCGCATCGCGGGCCTCGTACAGCACCGAATCCACCTTGCTCTTGCCGACGATCTCGCGCACCGCAGACTCGCTGGCCTGCTCCACCGCCTTGTCGGGATCGCGGTTCTCGAACAAAAAGTTCTTGGCGTCCTTCAAGCGGTACTGCACCGTGAAGCGGATGTCGATGATGTTTTCGTCTTGCGTCAACATCGATGAATCACGCAGGCCGGTGGTTTGCGCCACCGCGCTGCGGCCGATCTCGGCCGAGCGCAATTGGGTGACGCTGACCGTCTCGTGGCCCTGGAACGGATACGGAAACCGCCACTGGAAGCCGGCGTCCACCGTGCTGCTGTAGCGGCCAAAGGTGGTGACGATGGACTGCTGGCCTTCTTGCACGATGAAAAACCCGCTGCCTGCCCACACCACCAGCACGACAAAGCCGATCAGACCGATGCCGATGCCGGCGCTTTTCATGTCGGGCTGGAACGACGGGCCGTTGTTGTTGCCAGGGTCGCGCGGCGGCTGAGGGTTGTTGCCACCACCCTTGTTGTTGAACAAGCCACTCAACTTCTTGTTGAAGTCGCGCCACAGCTCGTCCAGGTCGGGTGGGCCGTCATTGCGGCCGGCCATCTGCAGCGGGCGGTTCTGCCGTGATCGCAGCCCCGCCAACAGCAGGCAACGCACGGCTTGATCCAGCGCGCCAAAACGCGCCAAAGCGGTGTCGGAAGGGGGTTGTGCGTGCATGTTCATGGGGTCGTCGATGGTAACTGGGCGCCTGCAGGGTCATCAAAATCGACCGGGGACGCGGCCACCAATACCGCCCCGCCGCTATACCCGCGGAAACCGCCAAACTCGCCAATTGGGGCCTCGCCCGGCGGATTCAAGCCCTGCCCTGCCGCAGCCTGGGCAATCAAGCCCCGCAGCAAGTCCAGGCCGGTGCCCCGCAGTGCGCTGACAAACACCCGGGGGATTGCCGCACCGGTTTCGCTCTCGATCCAATCCTGCAGATCACGCGGCAGCGGGTCCATTTGGTCCAGCTTGTTGAACACCAGGATCTGCGCCACATCGGCCGCGCCAATCTCGCGCAACACCCGCTCCACCTCGTCGCGCTGCTGCTGCAACACCGGGCTGGACGCGTCGATCACGTGCAACAGCAGGTCGGCATCGGTGGCCTCTTGCAACGTGGCCTCAAACGCCTCCACCAGCTTGTGCGGCAAGTCGCGGATGAAGCCCACGGTGTCGGACAACGAAACACTGCCTTTCAGCGCTTCCAGGTACAGCGAGCGGGTGGTGGTGTCGAGCGTGGCAAACAACTGATCGGCCGCATAGGCCTTGGCCTTGACCAGTGCGTTGAACAGCGTGCTCTTGCCGGCATTGGTGTAGCCCACCAGCGAGACCCGGAAAGTGCCGCTGTTGCGCCGCTTGTCGCGCTGCGTGCCACGCTGGCGCTTGACCTTGTCGAGACGCGCTTTCAGCGATTTGACACGCTCGGCAATCATGCGTTTGTCCAGCTCGATCTGCGCCTCACCCGGGCCGCCGCGCTGGCCGGCGCCGCCGGTCTGGCGCTCCAGGTGGCTCCAGCGCCGCACCAGCCGGCTGGACAGGTATTGCAGCCGCGCCAGCTCCACCTGCAACTTGCCCTCGTGGCTTTGCGCACGCTGGGCAAAGATCTCCAGGATCAGCGAGGTGCGGTCGGCCACCGCCACGCCGACGTGGCGCTCCAGGTTGCGCTGCTGGACTGGCGACAAGGCCTGGTCGAACAGCACACACTCGGCACCATGCATCTGCACCAGGGTCTTGATTTCGTCGGCTTTGCCGCTGCCGACAAACAGCGCCGGGTCGGGTGCCTTGCGACGTGCGATGACCCGCTCCACCGGCACATCACCGGCGCTCTCGGCCAGCAAGGCCAGTTCATCCAGTGTGGCATCGAAATACTTGCCGCGGCCAAAATCGACGCCCACCAGCACCACCCGCGCTGGGCCGGCCTGGGTCAGCGCCGGGCCGTCCCGTGCGTCGGGCGTCAAGGGGTGGGGGCGGGTGGAGCGGGCAACAGCGGCCGGGTCGGGCTCGGGCTTCAAGCCGGATCGACCGGCTCGGCGGCGTGGAAGTTGACCGGACGGCCAGGCACCACGGTAGAGATGGCATGCTTGTAAACCATCTGGGTCACTGTATTGCGCAGCAACACCACGTACTGGTCAAACGATTCGATGTGGCCTTGCAGCTTGATGCCGTTGACCAGGTAGATCGACACCGGAACATGCTCCTTGCGCAGCAGGTTCAGGAAGGGGTCTTGTAACAGTTGCCCTTTGTTGCTCACGATATGACTCCGTGTTGAAAAGTTGGGATGCGATCACCTTATCACATCAGGGAAACCTCGGATGCGGGAGGTCGGGACTCTCGCGCCTTCGGCCGACACCATCCGACTCAGGATTCGTCGAAAGGGTTCCGTGCCGATTTGAACTGGATGCGCAGCGGTGTGCCTGTGAGCTTGAAATGCTCGCGGATGCGGCCTTCGAGGAAGCGCTTGTAGGCCTCGGTCACATGCTCCAGCCCGGTGCCGTGGATCACCACGATGGGCGGGTTCATGCCACCCTGGTGGGCATAGCGCAGCTTGGGCCGAAAGGCGCCGCTGCGCTGCGGCGCCTGGTGCTGCACGGCCTCCTGCAGCAAGCGGGTGAGCACCGGCGTGGGCATCTTGCGGGTGGCCGAGGCAT
>JANOBL010000683.1:0-3604 GCA_031411635.1 Betaproteobacteria bacterium | reverse complement strand
GTGCGCAGCCCCGGCAACCCGGCCGGCTTGATCGACCCGATCACCGGCACGCTGGGCACCCTGGAATACGACCACACCGACGGCATCTCGATCACCGGTGGTTTTGTTTACCGCGGCAGCGCGATCCCGCAGTTGTTTGGCAAGTACGTGTTTGGTGATCTGGCGCTGCGCAATGCACCGCCCCGGGTGGACGGCCGGCTGTTTTATGCCGACCTGGTGACCGGCGAGATCAAGGAGTTTTTGCTACCGCAGTTTGCCAACAACGACTTGCCCAACGGCCTGACGGTGCACGGCTTTGGCGAAGACGGCAACGGCGAGCTGTATGCGCTGGTCACCAACACACCGGCCAACGGCAGCGGTGGCATCGTCTACCGCATCGCCGCGGTGCCCGAGCCGACCGCATGGGCCTTGTGGCTGGCCGGGCTGGGCCTGGCCGGGTGGGTGGGGCGCCGACGGCCGGCGATCACTCCAGGCTGATGTTGGCCTTCTTGACAAGCTGCTCGTAGACCCTGGATTTGGCCTCGGTCTGGCGGGTGATCTCGTCCGGCGCCCAGTTGATCGGCTCAAACGCAAAGGTGTCAAAGCGCGATCGCACCTCGGCATCGGCCAACACCTTGGCCATGTCGGCATTGACCTTGGCCCGCACCGCGGCCGGCAGGCCTTTGGGCGCCATCAGCACCACGAAAGCGTTGACATCAAACTGCGCCGGGCCACCGGCTTCGGCGGCGGTGGGCACCTCGGGCACCTGGCTCAGGCGCTTGTTGGACGCCACCGCGATGTAGCGCAGCTTGCCGGCCTTGTAGGCACCCGAGCTGGACGGCAAGGTGCCCAGGCTCCAGGCCACATCACCGGCGCCCACCGACATGAAGAGCTGGCTGACCTCGCGGAACGGCACATGCTGCATGCTGATGCCGGTCTGCAACTCCAGCAACTCGGCGCCCAGATGGCCCGGGCTGCCGATGCCCCAGGAGCCGTAAGTGACTTTGCCCGGCGCGGCCTTGGCGGCGGCCACGATGTCGGCCATCGATTTGAGCGGTGAATCCTTGGGCACGGCCACCAGAAAAGTGGTGCGGAAGATGCTGGCCACCGGCTCGAAGGCCTTGACCGCATCGGCGCCACGCTGCTTGTACAGATGCGGCACGGCGGCCAGGTGGTCGCTGTCAAGCTGCAGCAAGGTGTAGCCATCGGGTGCAGCACGCTTGGCCGCATCCATCGCGATGAAACCACCGCCGCCGGGCTTGTTCTCCACCTGCACACGCTGGTTCCACAGCCGGCCCAGTTTTTCGGCCACCAGACGCAAGGTGGCGTCGGGGCCGCTGCCGGGGGCAAACGCGGTCAGCAGGGTCACTGTCTTGCTGGGGTAGTTTTCATCGGCATGGGCGCCAGTGGTGGCCAGCGCGCAGGCGCTCAGCAGCAGGGAGGGGATCAGTTTCATCATGGGCTTTCAAGGGTAAAAAAGTGCGTGCTCAGCAGCGGGTCATTCGGCAGGGCCGACTTGCAGCGTGATCTCGCCCACACCGTCGATATGGCCCGCGATGCGGTCCCCCGCCTGCACCGCGCCTACACCCTCGGGCGTGCCGGTGAAGATCAAGTCACCCGGCTGCAGGTGGTAGAACAAGGACAGGTCGGCGATCAGCTCGGGGATGCCCCAGATCAGCTTGTCCAGATCGGATTGCTGGCGCGGCTGGCCGTTGACCGTCAGCGCCAATGCGCCTTGCGACAGCACCACGCCGGGCATGGCAACGATCTCGGAACACACCGACGATTGCTCCACATCCTTGCCCAGGTCCCAGGGCCGGCCTTTGTCGCGGGCGGCAAGCTGCAGATCGCGCCGGGTCATGTCCAGGCCGCAGGCATAACCGTAGATCAGACGCTGCGCATAGTCCTGGGCCACACGGAAGCCAGGCGCACCGATGACCAGCACCAGCTCCATCTCGTGGTGGTAGTTGCTGGTTTCGGGCGGGTAGGCCACGGTGGCACCCGACTCAACCAAGCTGCCGGGTGACTTGGTGAAGTAAAACGGCCGCTCGGCCGCCTTGTCCACCGGCTTGCCCATCTCCAGTGCATGGGCGTGGTAGTTGCGGCCGACAAAAAACAAGCGGTTGATCGGCAGCCGGGCAGCCTGGCCGCGCACCGGCAGCGAGTAGACGGGCGGTGGGGTCCAGAGGTAGGGGGTGGTCATGGCGGTCATGGTGTTGGGGGCTTTCAAACGGTTGAAGTGCGGGTTGTGGTGCGTTCTTCAAACACGCCCAGCTTCTTGTGCAGCGGTGTTTCGTCGGCGATGAAGAGAAAAGCGGCCTGGTCGGCGGACCGGTTTTGCAAGCTCACCGGGGTGTAGCCCGGTGCACAGCAGGTGTCGGCCTCGGCCAACTGGAAATACTGGTCGTCAACCTGGATCTCGGCGCCGCCAACGATCACATGGAACACCATCGCCGGGGAGCGCACCGGCAGCACCAGGCGCTGGCCGGGCCGCAGCATCAGTGCATAAAAGCCCAGGATGTTCTGCACATCACCGCCGGTCTCGGGGTTGATGTAGGTCATCTGCAGCGCTTCCAGATCGGGCCGGTCAGCCGCCAATGATTCCAGCGCGGCACGGGTATCGGCCCAGGGATAACGCAGCATCGGGTAGGCCTTGCCGCTGCGGCCAAACACCGGCGTGGGCACCAGGCCGCCCCGGGCATAGGCCCGCTCGCCCTGGCCTGGCAACACCGCTTGCCGGCCGCCGTCGATGTGGTAGCTGGCCTCCAGGTAATGCACCAGCGGCAAGTCCAGCACATCCAGCCACACCACTGGTTGATTGCCGTCGTGGCCATGCTCGTGCCACAGGCCGGTGGGGGTCAGGATCAGGTCACCCCGGCGCATCACGCACTTCTCGCCGTCCACCGTGGTCCAGGCGCCCTCGCCCTCCACCACCATGCGCACCGCATTGGGCGTGTGGCGGTGCGACGGTGCCCATTCACCCGGCAGCAGCAACTGCAGGCCCAGGTAGATCGCGGCGCTGGCCTGCATCTTGTCCAGGCCGTGGCCGGGGTTGGCCAGCACCAGCACACGGCGCTCGGCTTTTTCAATCGGCGTCAGCTCACCAGCACGCAATAGCAGTGGTTTCAGCGCTTCGTACGACCAGCAGGTGGCGCGGGTGTTGGGCCGGGGCTTGTCGGGTGGCAGCAGTGCCCGCAGGCTGGGCCACAGCGGCACCAGGTTTTGGCTTTTAAGCGCGGCCAGGTAATCGGCGGGCAGGTCTTGCAGGCGGCCAAGTTCTTGCATGGTGTTCTCCGGTTCAGGCTTCAGGCGTCAGGCAGACAGGGAGTCAGGCAGTCAGGCAGTCAGGCAGTCAGGCAGTCAGGCAGTCAGGCAGTTGTCAACGTTCCAGCCGTACAGCCATTCCATCGCGTCGTAAAACCGCTCATCGCTGCGGCCTTTCCACAGGTCGTTGCGCACCAGCCGTTCCACGCCCTTGGCGTGGTAGATGCGGCCCATCTCACGCGACGACAACACGATGCGCGCGGTGCGCGCCACGCGGGAGCGCTGGTACAGATCAAACGCCGCGCTGAAATCGTTGTGGTGCACGCGCAGCGCCTCGCCCAAGGTCACTGCATCCTCGATC
>JANOBL010000682.1:0-8337 GCA_031411635.1 Betaproteobacteria bacterium | reverse complement strand
ATCATGGGCGACATGGCCGGCCCCTACTCGGGCAATGGCGGCCCGGGCTCGGTGCTGGCCGCGCGTTTGGCCATCGAGGACTTTGGCGGCAAGGTCAACGGCAAGGCGATCGAGCTGGTGGTCGTCGACGACCAGAACAAGCCCGACGTGGGTCTGAACGCCGCGCGCAAGTGGCTGGACGTGGACAAGGTGGACGCCATCGTCGGCGGCTCGGCCTCGTCGATCGCGCTGGGCGTGCAGTCGCTGATGAAAGAGAAGCAAAAGCCCTATTTGATCGCCGGCACGGTGACCGATTTGCTGACCGGCAAAAACTGCTCGCCGATGTCCATCCAGTTTCTGGTCGACACCTACTCGCTGCCCAAGGCCGGTGTGCAGACGCTGTTGACCCAGGGCATCAAGAGCTTTTACTTTGTCACGGTGGACTACGCCTTCGGCGCCGCCTTCCAGGCCGCGGCCACCAAGTTCATCGAAGCCAGCGGTGGCAAGGTGGTGGGCTCGGTCAAACACCCGCTGGGCGCCACCGACTTCTCGTCCTACCTGCTGCAGGCCCAGAGCAGTGGCGCCAAGGCCATCGTCATCCTCAATGCCGGGCTGGACTTGTCCAACGCGTTGAAGCAGGCGGCAGAGTTCAAGATCGCCGACGGCGGCCAGGCGGTATCGGTGTTCGGCATGACGATCAACAGCGTGGCCGCGATGGGGCAGAGCGTGGCCCAGGGCCTGACCTTCACCGACCCCTGGTACTGGGACCGCACCGAAGAATCACGCGCCTGGGCCCAGCGCTTCATGCAGCGCTTCAACAACCAGCCGCCCACCTACATCATGGCCGGCACCTACAGCGCGGTAACCCACTACCTGAAGGCGGTGCAGTCCAGCGGCAGCGACGCCGGCCCAACCGTGATGGCCAAGATGAAGGCCACGCCGATCAACGACATGACGGCCAAGAACGTGGCCATCCGCGAGGACGGCCAAGCCATGCGCCCGGTGTACGCGGTGCGCGTGAAGCAGCCGTCGCAGATGAAGGGCAAGGCCGACCACTACGAGGTGCTGGGCGAACTGGCGCCCGACCAGGTGTTCCGCCCGCTCGCCGAAGGCGGCTGCGACTTCGTCAAGAAGTGAAGCTGTTCGTGGCGCCGTTGCAGTGAGCATCACCACGCGTTTACCGCTGGCCGTGCGCGACCTGCTGGGCGAGAGCCCGGTGTGGGATGCGCGCGAGCAGGCGCTGTACTGGGTGGACACCCGCAGCCGCCGCGTGCAGCGCTGGGCGGCCGATGCGTCGGATGCGCTTGCCCACTGGGCCACGCCGCAGGACGTTGGCTCGATTGCGCTGGCCGGCCCCGGCCGGTTGCTGCTGGCGCTGGCCGATGGCTTTGCCACGCTGGACCTGGCCAGCGGCGCGGTGAGCCAAATCGCCGAGCTGCGCCACCCCAAACCGCCGATGCGCTTGAACGACGGCCGCACCGACCGCGAGGGCCGCTTCGTCTGCGGCTCGATGGTGCTGCACCGGCGCGACACTGACGGCGAGCTGTACCGGCTGGACAGCGATGGCCGCATAACGACGCTGTTGAGCGGCATCGCCGTGTCCAATGCCACCTGCTTCAGCCCCGACGGCCGCACCATGTACTTTGCCGACAGCCTGGCCGGCCTGATCCGCGCCTGGGACTACGGCCTCGACGGCACGCTGTCGGGCGAGCGCATCTTTGCCGATACCCGGCCCCAGGGCTCCGGGCCCGACGGCGCCACGGTAGACGCCGACGGCTGCCTGTGGGTGGTGCTGGTGATGGCCGCTAGCGTGGCCTGTTATTCGCCGGAGGGCCGGCTGCTGCGCACGCTGGCGCTGCCGGTGCCCTACCCCACCTGCCCCTGTTTTGGCGGGCCGGCGCTGGACCGGCTTTATGTCACCAGCATCCGCGACAGCGGCAACCTGCTGCGCAGCGACGACCCGGCGGCCGGCGCGCTGGTGGAGGTGTTGGGCCTGGGGGTGCGTGGGCTGCCCGAAGTGCCGTTTGGGGGCGCACGATGAATGATGACTTGATTCTCGAAGCCACCAACCTGGGCAAGTCCTTCCGTGGTTTCGATGCCGTCAAGGGTGTGAACCTGCGGGTGCGCCGCGGCACGGTGCACGCGCTGATCGGCCCCAACGGCGCCGGCAAGACCACCTGCTTCAACCTGCTGACGCGCTTTCTGCCGGTCAGCGCCGGGCGCATCGTCTTCAACGGCCGCGACATCACGCCGCTGGACGCCGCCAGCGTGGCCGGGCTGGGGCTGGTGCGCTCGTTCCAGATCTCGGCCGTGTTCCGCCAGCTCAGCGTGCTGGACAACGTGCGGGTGGCGCTGCTGGCGCATGACGGCGGCAGTTTTGCCTTCTGGCGCTCGGTGCGTGCGCTGGACCGCTACACCGCGCGCGCCGATGCGCTGCTGGAGGCGGTGGACTTGCTGCGCTGGCGCCAGCATGCCGCAGCCGATCTGCCGTATGGCCGCAAGCGTGCGCTGGAGCTGGCCACCACCTTGGCGCTGGAGCCCAGCCTGGTGCTGCTGGACGAGCCGATGGCCGGCCTGGGCCATGAGGACATAGGCCCGGTGACGCGGCTGATCGCCAGCGTGGCCAAGCGCTGCACCGTGCTGATGGTGGAGCACAACATGAAGGTGGTGGCCGACCTGTGCGATTGCATCACGGTGCTGCAATCGGGCGAGGTGCTGGCCGAAGGGCCGTACGAGCAGGTATCGCGCGACCCGCGGGTGCTCGAAGCCTATGTGGGAGGCGCCCATGTCTGACCTGCTGCTCAAGGTGGAAGGCCTGGCCGCCTGGTACGGCGAGACCCAGGCGCTGACGCGCATCGATCTGGAAGTGCATACCGGCGAGGTGGTGTGCCTGCTGGGCCGCAACGGCGCGGGCAAGACCACCACGCTGCGCGCGGTGATGGGCTTGCTGCAGCGCTGCCGTGGCCGCATCGAGATCGGCGGCCGGCCGGCGCTGGGCCTGGCCCCCGAGGCCGTGGCCCGGCTGGGCGTGGCCTACTGCCCGGAGGAGCGCGGCATATTCGCCAGCCTGTCGGTGGAGGAGAACCTGCTGCTGCCACCGGTGCTGGCCCCGGGTGGCCTGACGGTGGCCGAGATCTACACGCTGTTCCCCAACCTGTTGGCGCGGCGCAGCAGCGGCGGCGCCAAGCTGTCGGGCGGCGAGCAGCAGATGCTGGCGATCGCCCGCATTCTGCGCACCGGCGCCAAGCTGCTGCTGCTGGACGAACCCACCGAGGGCCTGGCCCCGGTGATCGTGCATGCAATCGGCCAGACCATCATCAAACTGCGCGAGCGTGGCTTCACGATCCTGATGGTGGAGCAGAACTTCCGCTTCGCCTCCCGCCTGGCCGACCGCTTTTACGTCATCGACGAAGGCACGGTCGTCGAACAGGTGGACCGGGCGGCGCTGCAGCGCGACACCGCCCGCGTCGAAGCCTTGCTGGGTGTGTGAGAAATAAGCGATGAACCTCTTGGACATCCCCCCCGCGGCCATCGTCGGCCAACTGCTCGTCGGGCTGATCAACGGCTCGTTCTACGCGCTGCTGAGCCTCGGCCTGGCCAACATCTTCGGCCTGCTGCACATCGTGAACTTTGCACATGGTGCGCAGTACATGCTGGGCGCCTTCATCGCCTGGGCGATGCTGGAGTACCTGGGCCTGGGCTACTGGTGGGCGCTGTTGATCGTGCCGCTGGTCACTGCCGCCGTGGGCATGCTGATCGAGCGCCTGATGCTGCGGCGGCTGCATGGGCTGGACCCGGTTTACGCGCTGCTGCTCACCTTCGGCCTGGCCTTGCTGCTGGAAGGCGCGTTCCGCCTGAAGTTTGGCGCCACCGGCCAGCCCTATGCCAGCCCGCTGACCGGCGGCATCAAGCTGCCTTTTGCCTACCTGCCGGCCTACCGGCTGTGGGTCATCGTCGCGTCGCTGCTGGTGTGCCTGGCCACCTGGTGGTTTGTCGAGCGCACACGCTTCGGCGCCTACCTGCGCGCCGCGCACGAGAACCCGCAGCTCGTGCGCACCTTCGGCATCCGCGTGCCGCTGCTGCTGACACTGACCTACGGCCTGGGCGTGGGCCTGGCGGGCCTGGGTGGCGTGATGGCCGCGCCGATTTACCAGGTGAGCCCGCTGATGGGCAGCAACCTGATCGTCGTGGTCTTTGCCGTGGTGGTGATAGGCGGCATGGGCTCGATCATTGGCGCCATCGTGGCCGGCTTCGGCCTGGGTGTGGTCGAGGGCTTGACGCGGCTGCTGGCGCCCGACTACGCCGGCATCGTCGTCTTCATCGTGATGCTGGCGGTGCTGGCCCTGAAGCCAGCGGGCCTGTTCGGCCGGGGGGATCTGTGATGCAGGGCTTGACGCGTCCACCGCTGTGGCTGCTGGCCGTGGGGGTGGGCATTGCGCTGGCGGCGCCCTGGCTGGCCTACCCGGTGTTTTTGATGAAGCTGCTGTGCTGGGCGCTGCTGGCCGCCTCGCTGAACCTGCTGGTGGGTTATGTCGGCCTGCTGTCCTTCGGCCATGCGATGTTCTTCGGCTCGGCGGCTTATGTCACCGCGTACGCGGTCAAGGTCTGGGCGCTTGACCCGTTGCTGGGCCTGCTGTTGGGCAGCGCCGCAGCGGCCTTTTTGGGCCTGGTGGGCGGGCTGCTGGCGATACGGCGCATGGGCACGGCGTTTTCGATGATCACGCTGGCGATTGCGCAGCTTGTGTACTTCATCTCGCTGCGTGCACCCTTCACCGGTGGTGAGGACGGCATCCAGGATGTACCGCGTGGCCGCCTGTTGGGCTTGCTGTCGCTGGGCGACAACCTGACTTTGTACTACCTGGTGCTGGTGGTGGTGGCGGCCGGCTTCTGGATCATCTACCGCACCGTGCAATCGCCGTTTGGCCATGTGCTGGCCGCCATCCGCGACAGCGAGCCACGCGCCATCTCGCTGGGCTACCGGGTCAATCGCTACAAGCTGGTGGCTTATGTGCTGTCGTCGGCGCTGGCCGGGCTGGCCGGGGCGCTGAAGGCCCTGGTATTCCAGATCGCCACGCTGACGGACGTGAGCTGGACAACCTCGGGCGAAGCGCTGCTGATGGTCATCGTCGGTGGTTTGCAGACGCTGGCCGGCCCGCTGGTGGGCGCGCTGGTGGTGGTGACGATGCAGAACTACTTTGCCTCGTTTGCCGAGCTGGTGCTGATGCTGCAAGGTGCTGTGTTCATCGTCGTCGTGCTGGTATTCCGGCGTGGTGTGGTGGGTGAATGGAAAGCCTGGCGGCAACGCAAGGCGGACCGGGCTGCGGAGGTGACGGCATGACGACGATGATGGCCCTGCAGCTCGATGGCCGCCTGGCCGTGCTCACCGGCGCCGGCAGCGGCATTGGCGCCGCGGCGGCGCGGGCGCTGGCCGCCGCCGGTGCGCGTGTGGTGGTGACCGACCTGGACGGCGCCGCCGCCGAGGGCGTGGCCGAGACCTTGCGCCACGAAGGCGCACAGGCCTGGGCTTTTGCGCTGGACGTCACCGACGCCGCCGCGGTGCAAGCCCTGGCCACGCGGGTGGGCGACGAGCTGGGCGACACCGCGATCCTGGTCAACAACGCCGGCCTGCTGGTGCGGCGTGGCATCGACGACCCCGAGGCCGAGGCCATCGTGCGGCGGGTGATGGACGTCAACCTGCACGGCGCCTTCGCGATGGTGCGCGCCTTTTTGCCAGCCTTGCGCCGCACCAAGGGCTGCGTGGTCAACGTGGCCTCGGGCGCGGCGTTTTCGGCCCAGGCCGGCTGCGCGGGTTATTCCGCGTCCAAGGCCGCGCTGCACATGCTGACGCAGACGCTGGCGGTGGACCTGGGGGCCGACGGTGTGCGTATCAACGCGGTGGCCCCGGGGGTGATCGACACCCCGATGACTGCCGCCACCCGGGCCGACCCGGCGCGGCTGGCGGGTTTTTTGCGCCGCACGCCGGCGGGCCGGCTGGGCCAGCCCGACGAGGTGGCCGCGGCGGTGCTGTTTCTGGCGTCGCCGCTGGCCAGCTACATCAACGCCACCACGCTGCCGGTGGACGGCGGCTTTCTGGCGACATGAACACGGCCGCGCCGGCCCGCCTGGCAGGCAGCATGCGATCAGCCCAGCTCGGCCAGCAGCACATACCAGGGGTCGTCGGGCTTGTTCGCGCCGATCGGCAGGCGCGGGCCAAAGCGCTCGGCCTCGGGCGCGGCAGGCGCCGGGCCCATGGGCTGCATCCAGTCGTAGACCACCACACGCGCGGCCACCCGCCATTCGTCGCCGCGCTTCTCAAAACGGTCGACATAACGCCCGGCCAGAAAGGTCTCATGCTCGCTGCCGTCGGCGCGGCGGTCGCGCTGCCAGGCGAGGAAATAGGTTTCCACCGCGGCCTGCTGGCCCCGCAGCGCTATCGACAGGTTGCCCACGTGGTGGACCAAGCGCCCACCCTCGCGCAGCTTGGGCAGGGCGGCCTCGATGAACTGATTGGCGCTGCCCTGGTAGGGGCCGTGGCGGTCGGTGGCATCGGGCCAATAGCTGCCGCGCAGCGCGGCCTCGTCGGCACGGTCGATGCCGCGGCAGTAACTGAAGATGCATTCGCGAATGGCTTCGCGGTCGAGCAGCGATTGCAGGGTGGTGTGCAAGGTCATGGCCTTTCCATGGGTGGCGACGGGATGTTGCCCGTCTTGACGTGAGGGTAGCGCGCATGAGTGGACGACTTGAAGGCAAGGTGGCGCTGGTGACCGGCGCCGCGCAGGGCATAGGCCGGGCGATCACCGAGCGCTTTGTCGCCGAAGGCGCGATTGTCGGCATGCTGGACCTGAAGCCTGAGCGGGCGCAGGCGGCAGCCGCCGAAGTGACGGCGGCATTTGCGGCGCAGGGCGGCCGTGTCGAGGCCTTTGCCGGCAACGTGGCCGAGCGCGCCACGATCGCCGACGCGGTGGCGGCGCTGGACGCCAAGTACGGCCGCCTGGACCTGCTGGTGAGCAATGCAATCTGGGTGCGCTACGCGCCCATCGCCGACATCACGCCGGAGATGCTGCAGCGCATGACCGCCACCGGCTTCAACTCGGTGGTCTGGGGCATCCAGTGCGCGGCGCCGGTGATGGCGCGGGGCGGTGGCGGCGCCATCATCAACATCGCCTCGGCGGCAGCATTTCTTGGCATGCCCAACGCGATGATCTACGCCGGTGTCAAGGCCGGGGTGCTGGGGCTGACACGCGCCGCCGCGGTGGAGCTGGGCCCGCAGCATGTGCGCGTCAACGCGGTCTGCCCGGGCTCGATCCAGACCGAGGGTGTGCGCATCAACGTCGACCCGGCGATGGCCGCCAAGCGCCTGGCGCGCACGCCGCTGGGCCGGCTGGGCGAGGCCGACGACGTGGCCTCGGCCGTGCTGTTCCTGGCCAGCGACGACAGCAGTTGGATGACCGGTGAATCGGTGCTGGTTGACGGTGGCACCACCCACGCGCTGCTCTGATCGCCGGAGCCAAACACACCCACCACACCGGGCGACGCCACAGCCCGGGTCACGAACCCACGGTGACCGCCGCGCCGAGAATCGTTTCAACCCAACGCACACGGTGAGCGAACGGCTGATTGCCTTCGTGCGCTTTTGCGCCGCCGCGGCCTGGCAGCGCGGCCGCTTCACACAGTCGCCCACCTTGCTGCTGGCCGGCGCCGAGGACAACATGACACCGTTCAAGCCCGGCGACAGCGGCGCGGGCTTTGCGCAGATTCAAAAACTGATGCCGGACAACCGGCTGGTGGTGCTGCCCGACTGTGGCCACTACCCGGTGATCGAGCAGCCGGCGCTGGCTTGTGCCGAGATCGTCAAGTTCATTGGCTGATCAGGCACCTGGCCGAGCCAACAGCATCGCCGCGCCCTTTTCGGCAATCATCACCGTGGGGCTGGCGGTATTGCCCGAGACGATGCTGGGCATCACCGAGGCATCGATGACAAACAGGCCGGCCAGGCCCTGCACTTGCAAAGCGGCATCCACCACTGCACCGGGCTCACCGGGCCGGCCCATGCGCGCCGTGCCCACCGGGTGGAAGATGGTGTTGGCCTTGTTGGCTATTGCCGCCTGCAGCGCCGCCTCGTCGTCATCGCGCACCGCCGGGCCTGGCCATTGTTCGGCCGGTTGCTGGGCCGCCAGCGCCGGTGCGGCCATGATGCGGCGGGTCAGGCGCATCGCATCGGCGGCCACCTGGCGGTCGCGGGCGGTGCTCAGGTAATTCATCAGCAACTCGACGACTTCGGCGATGGCCGGTCCAGCCTGCGGCTGTGCTCGGAACTCCAGCCCGAGATCGTCAAGATCGACAAATACTTCAGCCGCG
>JANOBL010000681.1:0-2342 GCA_031411635.1 Betaproteobacteria bacterium | reverse complement strand
CACGCCGTTGACCACCCGGCCGCCCAATTGCAGCCGCACCGTCACTTCGCCCTGCGATTCTGTGCTGCCGCTGGTGATCGCATTGACCGAATAAAGCACCAGTTCGGCGCCACTTTGCGCCTGGGATTCAATCGCCTTCAGGCTGGCATCAACCGGGCCGTTGCCGTCGCTCTCGGTGCTGTGCTCCAACTCGCCTGCGGAAAACACCACTACGGCCTGCGGCCGTTCGGCGGTCACGGAAAGCTGCTTCAGCGACACCACGCGGTAGTGCTCTTGCTCACCGGCAGCGCTGCCGCCACCCGCCAGCGCAATGATGTCCTCGTCGAAGATCTCGCTCTTGCGGTCCGCCAGGTCTTTGAAACGGGCAAACGCGGCGTTGATGTCGCCTTCGCTTTCCATGTCGATGCCCAGTTCCTGCAGCCGCGCCTTGAACGCATTGCGGCCTGACAGCTTGCCCAGCACGATCTTGTTGGAGCCCCAGCCCACGTCCTCGGCGCGCATGATCTCGTAGGTGTCGCGCGCCTTCAGCACACCGTCCTGGTGGATGCCGCTGGCATGGGCAAAGGCATTCGCCCCCACCACCGCCTTGTTGGGCTGCACCACAAAGCCGGTGGTCTGGCTGACCATGCGCGAAGCCGGCACGATCTGGGTGGCATCGATGCCCAGGTCGAGCTTGAAATAATCGCGCCGGGTCTTCACCGCCATGACGATTTCTTCCAGTGAGCAATTGCCCGCCCGCTCACCCAGGCCGTTGATCGTGCACTCGATCTGGCGTGCACCACCGATCATCACGCCGGCCAGCGAGTTGGCCACCGCCAGCCCCAAGTCGTTGTGGCAATGCACGCTCCAGACCGCTTTGTCGGAGTTGGGCACACGCTCACGCAAGTTGCGGATGAACTCGCCATACAGCTCGGGCACCGCATAACCCACGGTGTCGGGAATGTTCAGCGTGGTGGCGCCCTCGTTGATCACCGCCTCCAGCACCCGGCACAGAAAATCCGGGTCTGATCTGTATCCGTCTTCGGGGCTGAACTCGATGTCGCCACACAGGTTGCGCGCAAAACGCACCGCCAGTCTGGCCTGCTCGAACACCTGGTCGGGTGTCATGCGCAGCTTCTTGTCCATGTGCAGCGCACTGGTGGCAATGAAGGTGTGGATGCGTGAGCGTTTGGCGCCCACCAGCGCCTCGGCGGCACGTGCGATGTCGCGGTCGTGGGCGCGCGCCAGAGAGCAGACGGTGGACTCGGTGATGTGGTTGGCAATCGACTTCACGGCCTCGAAGTCGCCGTTGCTGGAGGCCGCAAAACCGGCCTCGATCACGTCCACCCGCAACCGCTCCAACTGGCGTGCGATGCGCAGTTTTTCGTCGCGTGTCATCGACGCGCCGGGGGATTGTTCGCCGTCGCGCAGCGTGGTGTCAAAAATGATCAGCTTGTCGGCCATGGCGGGGCTCCTTGGGGTTGTTCAGGCGGTAGCAACAGCGGTGACGAGCGGCAGATCGCAGCGTTGCAGGCCGCACAGCACCGCCTTCATCGACGCGGTGACGATGTTGGCATCGATGCCGACACCGAACAGCGTGCGAGTGTCGGCGATGCGCAGCTCCAGGTAGGCGGCGGCACGGGCCTGGGCACCACTGCCGATCGCATGCTCGTGGTAGTCCAGCACCTCAATGGCGTGGCCCGAGGCCTGTTGCAGGGCATCGACAAAGGCCGCCAGCGGGCCCTGGCCTTCACCTTGCAGTGCGATCACCTGGCCATCGGCTTTCAATCGCAGGGCCACCCGCACCCGGCCGTCTGCCGTTTCGTCGATGTGCTGCTGGTCGATCACCGGTGCATCGGCGCCCAACCGATAAGCCTGGGCAAAGATCGCCCAGATGTCGGCGGCGTTCAGCTCCTGGCCTTGTGCGTCCATCACCGCCTGCACCGACGATGAAAACTCGATCTGCAAGCGGCGCGGCAGCTCCAGGCCATATTCCGACTCCAGCAGATAGCTGATGCCACCCTTGCCGGATTGGCTGTTGACCCGGATCACCGCGTCGTAGCTGCGGCCCAGGTCTTTCGGGTCGATCGGCAGATAGGGCATGTCCCAGATGTCGGCCTCGCGCCGGGCGCCGAAGGCCTTCTTGATCGCGTCCTGGTGCGAGCCCGAGAACGAGGTGTAGACCAGGTCGCCCACATAGGGGTGGCGCGGGTGCACCGGCAGCTGGTTGCAGTGCTCCACCGTGCGGCGCACGGCGTCGATGTCGCTGAAATCCAGGCCCGGATGCACGCCCTGGGTGTAGAGGTTCAGCGCCAGGTTCACCACATCGACATTGCCGGTGCGCTCGCCGTTGCCGAACAGGC
>JANOBL010000680.1:0-1758 GCA_031411635.1 Betaproteobacteria bacterium | reverse complement strand
CACACAGCGCCGCCGAATGCGCCAGCATGCCGGCCGCAAACTGCTGGCCGGCCGGGGACAGCAGCGCCACCTGGTCCACCGAGCCGTCGGGCCGGTGCGGCACAAACAGGTTGCGCGAGTTGCCGTGGCGGTCCAGCGCGGTGCCGGTCCACAGCGTCAGGTGAAAGTGCATGCCGCTGCCGGGCTGGTTGGCAAACGGCCTGGGCATCATCGAGAACAGCATGCCGCGCTCTTCGGCCAGGCTGTGCGCCGCTTGCTTGAACAGCATCACGTTGTCGGCGCTGGCCAGCACCTCGTCGGCGCCAAAGTTCACCTCGTACTGGCCTTGCGCGTCCTCGTGGTCGAGCTGTTTCACGTCCAGGCCGCAGGATTCCAGCGCTTTTTGCAGCGCCTGCAAAAACTCGCGCTGGCGCGGCAGGCATTTCAGGTCGTAGCTGGGATGGGCCAGCCGGTCGGCATCGTCGGCCGGCTGCCAGCGGCCCGCCACCTGCTTGAGCAAAAAGAACTCGGGCTCGATGCCGGCGCGCAAATGCCAGCCCTTGGCGGCCAGCCGCGCCACCTGGCGCCGCAACACCTGGCGCGGACAGGCCTCGAACGGCTCGCCGGCCACAAAGCTGTCGCACACCACCCGGGCATAACCAGGCATCCAGGGCAGGGCGCGTGCGGTGCTGGCCGCACCGCGGGCCCAGATCTCCGAGCGTGGGCCGTTGCGCGGCAGGCCAGTGCCGGGGATCGCCGGGCCGTTGAAGCAGGCGCCTTCGGTCAGCAGATCGTCCAGGTGGGCCAGCGGCACAAACTTGCCCCGTGCCACGCCGTGCAGGTCGGTGAATTGCGCTATCAGCGTGTGCACACCTTGCGCGGCGAGGCGTTCTCGCAGGTCTTTCATCTTGCTCCCCCCAAAAGCCGATTGTGCGGCGGCGTGCGCCGGTTTGCAGGCGCCGTCAGTGGCCGTCAGTGGCCGGCTACGGACGCCAGCGTCAGGTCAAGGCAGCGCCGGATCAGCGCCATCATCTCGTCAATCTGGCTGCGCGTGATCACCAGCGGCGGCGCGATGATCATGCGGTTGCCCACCGCCCGCATGATCAGGCCGTTGGCAAAACAATGCCCCCGGCAGACCATGCCAATGCCCAGGCTGGCATCAAAGGGCTTGAGGCTGGCCTTGTCCTGCACCAGCAGCAGCGCGCCCATCAGGCCGCAGGTTTCGGCATCGCCCACCAGCGGATGATCGCGCAGGCTGGCAAAAGCTGCGGCCAGGTAGGGGCCGGTGTCGTCGTGCACTTGCTGCACCAGGCCCAGCTCGCGGATCAAGCCGATGTTGGCCAGCGCCACCGCGCAGGCCACCGGGTGGCCCGAGTAGGTGTAGCCGTGTTCAAACTCGCCACCTAACTCGATCAGCACCCGGGCGATGCGCTCACCCACCATCACGCCGCCCAGCGGCACATAACCGCTGGTCACGCCCTTGGCAAACGTCATCAGGTCGGGCTTGAAGCCGAAGGTCTCGCAGCCAAACCACTGGCCGGTGCGGCCAAAGCCGCAGATCACCTCGTCGCTGACCAGCAAGATGTTGTAGCGGTCGCAGATGCGCTGGATCTCCGGCCAGTAGCTGGCCGGCGGGATGATCACGCCACCGGCACCTTGCACCGGCTCGCCGATGAAGGCCGCCACCTTGTCGGCGCCGACTTCCTCGATCTTGTCTTCGAGCCAACCTGCTGCAAACAGGCCGAAATCGTCGGGCGACATGCCCTCGGGCGCGTTCTC
>JANOBL010000679.1:0-25849 GCA_031411635.1 Betaproteobacteria bacterium | reverse complement strand
GTGGCGCGGCGGCCTTTTCAGCATCCTACTAAGCCTCGGCAGGTGACTTGAGGTTCAACACCAGCATGCGGGGCTCGGTCATATCCTCGATCGCGGCCTGAACTCCTTCACGCCCGATCCCGGAGTCCTTCACGCCACCATATGGCATGTGGTCGGCGCGAAACGTCGGAATCTCGTTTGCCAGCACGGCCCCAACTTCAAGATGCCGAAAGGCATGAAAAATTTTATTCACATCCTGGGTGAACACCCCGGCTTGGAGTCCATAAGTATAGGAACAGCTCCAGCTTCTCCAGCCAGCGGATGGCGGTCGAGTCCTGCATCGCGCCGACGGCCTTGATCGACTCGGGCCACAGGTCGCGCAGCTCGAACACCCAGGGCCGGCGCTTCAGCAGACCCACCGCATGCGCCGCGCAGGCCGTGAAGAACTGCGGCGAGGTGCCGACCACGATGTCGACTTTGCGCACCCCCAGACTGGCCAGCGTGGCGGTGGCCATGAAGCTCATGTAGTCGAGCACGCGGCGGGTGAAGCCTTCGTTGGCGGTGATGTAGCTCCAGACGCGGATGACGCGGATGCCGTCCATCGTCTCCTCCTGCCGCCAGGCGTTGCGGTAGCCGTCGAAAACGTGACCCTTGGGGAAGTTGGGCGCACAGGTGATCACGGTCACCTGGTGGCCCGCGGCCACCCACAGCCGGCAATGCTCGTGGGTTCGGCTGGCCGGCGCGTTGACTTCGGGCGGGAAGTTGTCAGTGAGGAACAGGATGTGCATCGGGGCTCCATTGCCAGCGCGTGCGAGCATGGCCATCGCGCAGTGTCACGGCCAGCGCCTGCGCGGGTTGCAGCACGCCGAACCTCGGCGCGTGCTGTGACTCGGCGATGCGGGCCTCGCCGACTTCAACTTCGACGACGGCCAGCGTGTGCCCATCGGCGTTCACCGCCCATCGGCCTGGAAGAGCGGCAGGCGCCAGGGTCAGACCCGGTGCCAGGTGGAAGCGGGCAACCGCGGGCCGGCCCTTCGACGCTGCCGGCGCCAGCCAGTCGTCCACCAGCAGTGCGTCGGTGTCCAGCGTCCAGGCGCGCCGGTGCACCGGCGCACCGGGCAGGTGGCGCCACCCATCGTGGGCGCCCGTGAAGGTCCAGTCCTGCAGCCGGCGTTCGGTGATGCGGGCACGGCGCCCGACACGGAATCCGCTCCAGACTTCGGACGAATCTTCGTCGTCGAGTTGCACCGTGCTGTGCCAGGCCGTGCCGCGCTCGAGCAGGCGCTGCTCGCCCAGGCCGTAGCAGGACGTGCCGCCGTTGACGACGATGCGCCGGCCGTGCAGCGACAGCTCGAAAGCCAGCGAGTCGGCATGGGCGTGGCCGACCAGGTAGTCGGGCCCGATCGGCGCCAGGTCGAGCAGGGCCAGTGCAGCGCCGCGCGCCGCACGCACATAGCCGCTGGTCGACAGGTCGACGACGCCTTCGACCGGTACTGGCGCGGCCGTGATGCCCATGCGTGCGGCGAAGGATTCCAGTTCGGCGTTGTCGGGTGCGATGCCCTGGGCCGTGTCGTTGAACAGGCCCAAGCTGCCGTCGAGGTGGCTCATACAGCGCAGCCAGTGCAGCATGGTGGCCGCGCGCTGCCGCAGGCCGGGCACCAGGTGCTGCGCCGGCGAGGCTGCATCGCCGCGTGCGGCCACCAAGTTCAGCAGGTCCAGCAGGTCTTCGAGCGCCAGCGCGTGGTACATGATGCTGCGCTCGAAGTGGCCACCGTCGGCGAGGATCTGCTCCGGCAGCTCACGCTCGAGGATGCGCAGGCCGCAAGTGAGCCACTCGTGCGCCTCGTTGCCATCGAAGTACAGGCCTGCATAGACCAGCGCCTTGGCATTGACGAACAGGTGGTTGCCGAGCAGATGCCATTCCAGCCGCTGCCGCAACCAGCGCACCTGGACCGCCAAGCTGTGCAGCCAGTCGACCTCGGGCGCATTGCCGGCCAGGAGCCACTTGATCCAGTTCACCGTGCGCAGGGACACCGGGTAGGGCTCCCAGCCGGTGCCAATCGCCGGCGGGTTCTGCGCCAGCCAGCGGCACAGCAGGTCGCGCTGCCACGGGCGGCGCTGGCTTGCGCCTTGTGCATTCAAGTCGTCGAAGTAGTGCAGGTTGTAGCGCCACAGCCGTTCGACCTCGGGTCGGTCCCAGCCGCAATCCTCCAGTGACCGCTCGACCGACAAGAACCGCAGTTGCATCGGCCCGACCAGACTGGGTTCACGAGCGGCTGGCAGAACCCAGGGGCCGCTGGCGGTGCGCAACGGCGGCGCCAGGCGCAGATCCAGGCGCGGGCGATGCCACAGGAAGTGCGCCCGCCCGACGATCTGTATCGGTTTGAGGTGGCGCACGGTGCGCCACAGCCGGCCCAGCTGGCTCATCCGCAGAGCAAGCTTTCGAGCTCATCGGCGATACGCGCGCCAGTCTGCCCGTCCCATTTCTCGGGAATCGAGCCCTTCTTCCACTGGCCAGCGAACAGCCTGTCGAGCGCCGGCTTGAGTGCCGCCGGATCGGTGCCGATCAGCTCGTTGGTGCCCACGGTCACGGTCTCGGGCCGCTCGGTGGAATCACGCAGCGTCACGCAGGGCACGCCCAGCACGGTGGTTTCTTCGGTAACGCCGCCCGAATCGGTGATCACACCCTTGGCATGCCGCACCAGGTGGTTGAACTCCAGGTAGGGCTGCGGGTCGACCAGCAGCAGGCCGGCGGGCTTGTCGGGCAGCGAGGCCAGGGTCTTGGCGGTGCGGGGATGCATCGGGAACACCACCGGCACGCCACGCACGGCCTCGCCCACCGCCTTGAGCAGCCGCGAGAAGCCCGACAGGTCGTCGACGTTGGCGGGCCGGTGCAGCGTCATCACGAAGTAGCCGCCGGGTTGCAGCCCTGCATCGGCCCAGAAGGCCGGAGGGCGCAGGCGCTCGAGGTTGGCCAGCAGCGTGTCGATCATCGTGTTGCCGACGAAGAAGATGCGCTCGTCAGTCACACCCGCACGGCGCAGGTTGGAATTGGCCACCTCGCTGGTGGTGAAGAACCAGTTGGTGATCGAGTCGGTCACCATGCGGTTGATCTCCTCGGGCATGCGCCAGTCGCCCGAGCGGATGCCGGCCTCGACATGCGCCACCGGCACGCCCAGCTTCTGCGCCGCGATGGCGCAGGCCATGGTGGAGGTGACGTCGCCCACCACCAGGCACAGGCTGCTGCGCGCATCCAGCAGCAGCTTCTCGTAGCGCACCATGATCGAGGCGGTCTGCTCGGCCTGGGTGCCCGAGCCGACTTCCAGGTTCACGTCGGGCTGCGGAATGCCGAGCTGGGTGAAGAAATCGCCCGACATGCGCTCGTCGTAATGCTGGCCGGTGTGCACCAGCCGGTAGCGCAGCCGGCTGCCGGTGGCCTTGCGGGCCTGGATCGCGCGGATGATCGGCGCGATCTTCATGAAGTTCGGCCGCGCGCCGGCAATGATGTCGATCAGCGGTTGGGTGGTGATGTCGGTCATCGCAGGGCGTCCTCGATCTCGATGCTGATGCGGCCGACTTCCAGCAATTCGGACAGCGGTATGGGCGATGTGCCGCCGCCTCGCACGGCGTCGATGAAGGCCTTTGCACAGGCCACTTGTCCCTTGTCCTGCTTCCAGAGGTTCATCTTCGAGAAGCCAGGCCAGCCGTAAGCGGTGAGGCGGCGGAAGTTGTCGAGTTGCAGCACGCGGCCTGCAGCAAAGACTTCAAGCCGCTCCTTCGGGAACGCCTTGCTGCCGTTGGCCAGGTAGTGGATGCTGCCGATCGAGCCGTCGTCGAAGCGCAGGCCCACGCTCACGCTGTCGCGGGTGCTGCCGTCCATCGCCGTGACCTGGTGGCTGCTGATCGGTGCACCGGCAAGGAAGCGCAGCAGGTCGACGAAGTGGCAACCCTCGCCGAGCAGGCGGCCGCCGCCGACCTCGGGATCCTGCGTCCAGTGGTTGGCCGGTATCGCGCCGGCGTTGACCGTCATCACGAAGGCCTTGGGGCCCGGTGCACCCGCAAGCAGCGTGTGCATCTGCTGCACTGGCGGCGCGAAGCGGCGGTTGAATCCCACCATCAGCAGCCGCTGCGGCGCCGCGGCGGCTGCAGCGGCGATGCGCGCCAGGTCGTCATGGGTCAGCGCCAGCGGCTTTTCGACGAACACATGCTTGCCGGCGGCCAGCGCGTCGATCACAAAGCCGGCGTGCGTGTCGTGCCGTGTGCTGACCACCACCACATCGGAGCTGGCGTCGGCGATCAGTGTGCGGGAGTCGGTGGTGGCGTGGGCGAATCCGAACTTGCGACCCAGGTGCACGCTGCTGGCACCGCCCGAGGAGGCGATCTGCGCCAGGCGCGCACCGGCGGCCTTGAAGGCCGGAATCAGCACCGCCCCGGCATAGTTGCCAGAGCCGATGACGCTGACCGATGGCGCGGCGGCCTGGCCCGTCGCCTGAGCAGCGGGCAGCTCCACGGTACGCGTCAGGCGCTGGGTGACGCTGGCCACAGTGGGCTCGGGGTATTGAAGAACAATGCCCAGCGCGGGCTCGGAACCGCCGACCACGGCATAGGCCTGCTGCGCATCGGCGATGCCGTAGCGGTGCGAGACCAGGGTGGCGACATCAAGGCGGCGCTGCGCCAGCATGTCGAGCACGGCCTCCAGGTTGCGCTGCTCGGTCCAGCGCACGAATCCCACCGGGTAGTCCTGGCCCTTGTCCTCGTAATTGGGGTCGTAGCGCCCCGGGCCGTAGGAGCAGGAGACCTGGAAGGTCAGTTCCTTCTCGAAGAAATCGGCGCGCGACAGCTCCAGCCCGGTGACCCCCACCAGCACGATGCGGCCGCGCTTGCGGCACATCAGCGCGGCCTGGTGCATGGGTTCGCTGCTGCGGGTGGCGGCGGTGACGATCACCGCATCGACGCCGCGGCCACGGGAGAAGGCGGTTGCCGCGGCCACCGCGTCGACGCCCGACTTCAGGTCCACCACTTCGGCACCGAAGCTGCGCGCCAGCGCCAGCTTGGCAGGATCAAAATCCAGGCCCAGCACGCGGCAGCCCTGGGCGCGCAGCAGTTGCACCGTGACCAGGCCGATCAGGCCCAGCCCTATGACGACGATGGCTTCACCCAGCGTGGGCTGCACCAGCCGGATGCCCTGCAGCGCGATGGCACCGAGCACGGTGAACGCCGCCTCCTCGTCGCTGACGCAGTCGGGCAGCTTGGCGCACAGGTTCACCGGCACCGCCACCATCTCGGCGTGCTTGCCGTTGGACGCGACGCGGTCGCCGACCTCGAAACCGGTCACCCCGGCACCCGTCTCGACCACGACGCCAACGTTGCAGTAGCCCATCGGCAAGGGCTGGTCGAGCTTGTTGCGCACGGCGGCGAAGGTGGGCGCCAGGCCGTCGGTGCGGATCTTGTCCAGCACCATGCGCACCTTGTCGGGCTGTTGGCGCGCCTTGTCGATCAGCCCGGCCTTGCCGAAGTCGACCAGCATGCGTTCGGTGCCGGCCGAGACCAGCGTATGTGTGGTGCGGATCAGCAACTGGCCACGGCCAGCGCGAGGGCAGGGGACGTCGGCGATCTCGGTGGAGCCGTCCTTGAGGTTTTGTAGGACTTGTTTCATGAGTTCAGCCAGGGCCGGATGCATCGGCGACAAGTTTGTCCTTGTCGCTGCGAGACGGGTAGTTGATGAGCACGGCACGGTACACGCCTTTGAAGACGAAGAGGCTACCGGCAGCCGCGCCGACGATGCCGAACTCGCGCACAAGCGCGCCGACATCGACCAGCGAGCCGGCGCCGCCCATCACAGTGAGCGGGCAGCTCACGGCGTTGCGCACCAAGCGCACCAGGTCCAGGTCGTAGCCCTTCATCTGGCCGTCGCGGTCGATGGAGTTGACGACGATCTCGCCCACGCCCGCAGCTTCGGCGCGGCGCGAGAAATCCACCGCGTCCAGGCCCGTGGCGCGGGTGCCGTTGTGGGTGAAGACCTCATAGCCTTTGCCCTTCTTGCGCACGTCAACCACCACCACCACGCTCTGGCCGCCCACGCGTTCGGCGGCCCGGGTGATGAGGCCCAGGTCGGCCACGGCTGCCGCGCTGGCGGCGACCTTCTCCACGCCCAGGCTGATGAGCCGTTCAAACTGCTCCACCGTGTGTACGCCGCCGCCATAGGCCAGCGGCATGCGGCACTCGGCGGCCAGCTTGGCAATGAGCACGTAGTCGGGGTCGCGCTGCTGCCGGGTGGCGTCGATGTCCACCACCATCAGCTCGTCGACTTCCTTCTCGTTGAAGATGCGCACCGCGTTCAGCGGGTCGCCCACGTACTTGGGCTTGTCGAAGCCCACGGTCTTGACGAGTCCGCCCTTGTGGACCAGTAGGCAGGGAATGATTCGGGGTCGCAGCATGGCGGTATGGGTTCGGGTCTCTTCAGAGCCCGGCAAAGTTCTTCAGCAGCTGGATGCCCCAGCCGTGGCTTTTTTCAGGGTGGAACTGCGCACCGTACACGTTGCCGCGCTGCACGGCGCAGGCAAAGCGCTCGCCATAGGCGGTGGTGGCCAGCACGTCGGCCGGGTCGTTGGGCGCAAAGTAGTAGGAGTGCAGGAAGTAAAAGCGCGCTCCGCTGCCCAGGTCGCGCAGCAGGCCGTCGGTGCGCACCGGCTCCACATCGTTCCAGCCCATGTGCGGCAGGTGGGTGCGTGAGGTGAACTTGGCTTCGTCAAAGCGGTGCACGTGGGCGTCGAACCAGCCCAGGCCGGGCAGTTGGCCTTCGTCGCTGCCACGCGCCATCATTTGCATGCCCACGCAGATGCCTAGCACGGGCTTGCCCTGCACCTTCACCAGGTCATCCAGCGCTTCACGCATCCCGGACGCCTGCAGGCGGGCCATGGCCCAGTCGAAGGCGCCCACGCCGGGCAGGATGACGTGGCTGGCGCCAGCCAGTTCAGCCGCGCCCCTGGCCAGCAGGCAGGGGATCTCCAGCCGTTTGTAGATGTTGGCCAGGGCCTGAAGGTTGCCCACGCCATAGTCGACGATGGTGATCAACGCTTGCCTCCCAGTTCCAGGCCCAGCGCCTTCATGACCTTGGCGCCCAGCAGGTAGAAGGCCTCCTGGGACTTGTAGTCCTTGTAGGTCTTGTTGGGCGCGTCCATGTAGCCCTGCAGCTCTTCGGTGCTGATGCCCAGCTTGTTGGCCACGTACTCGAATTCCTGGCGCACGGTGGCTTCGTCAAGTGCGGGCGTCTTGAGTTTTTCCAGAGCCTCTTCGCGAGTCATCTGGCCGGTGACGATGAGGCTGGAGAACTGCACCTTCCGGGTGTCGAAGCCGAACTTCTTGGGCAGCCAGTAGCCTTCGTAGAATCGCGTGAAGCGCGATTCGAAGTGCTTCTGTGGGTAGGGCTGCCAGCCGAACTTGTCGACCAGCAGCTTGACTGCGGCCGCCTTGTCATAGGGCACCAGGTTCAGTGGCCGCACCACGCTGATGCCCTTCACATACGGCAGCCAGATCTTGTGGCGCAGTATGGACGTTGTGGGGAAGTTCACAAGCGGCTTGGTGCCGAACTTGGCGTGGATGTCCTTCAACTGGTTGGCGTCGGACTGGTAGTACATCCATTCGATGGGGTTGCGGATGCACTCTGTAGACAGGTTGGCCCCGGTCAGGATGTGCTTGATGTCGTGCTGCTCCGCAAACTTGTACATTGTCGCGAAGAAGGCATGGTCCTGCGGCGAATCGATGTGCGGCACACCACTCTTGAAGTACGCCAGCTGCAGGTCGCGCATCTCTTCCCAGTCGATGACCTCGGTGTAGAGGTCCAGGCCCAGCTTGTCGACCAGCTTCTCGATATTGTTGACGGCTTCCTGGGAGTTCCAGCCGGCGTCCACGTGGAAGACCAGCGGGCGCAGGCCGAACTCGGTGGCGATGTAGGTGAGGTAGGAGCTGTCGATGCCACCGCTCATGCCGATGATGCAGTCGAAGTCCTTGCCCTTGCCTGCGGTCTTGATCTTCTCGACCATGGTGCGCAGCTCGCGTTCGCCGCGTTCGTCGGTGTGCCAATTGGGCTTGACCTTGTCGAAAAAAGTGGTGCAGTGGTCGCACACGCCCTTGGCATCGAAGGTGATGCGCGAGTCGGTGGTGTCCATTACGCATTTCGAGCAAATTCTCAGTGCGGTCATTCGCTGAGGCTTTCATAGTTATCAAGGAACTTCTGCACGTTATTCGTGTGCGGTCCCAGGCGGCGCAAAGCGGCATCGTCCAGCAACCACCAGGCAGTTGCCTGCAGGCGTTGCACCGTAGGTTCGTCGAACCGGTATCGAATAAGTTGGGCCGGGTTGCCTGCGACGATGGCATATGGCGGCACATCCTTCGTCACTACCGCCCCGGCGCCGACAACTGCGCCATCGCCGACCGTTACTCCAGGCAATACGATGGCGGAGCGGCCAATCCAGACGTCGTGACCGATCAAGACTCGCTGCGCCGGCGGTCGTGCATGCTGAGAGAACTTCGCTTTGACGCTGTCGCGGCCTTCGTAGAAGACCGGAGACATGCCAACCCATTCCATCGGATGGCGTCCACCGCCAATAACTACACTGTTGGCAATTGAAACGAAATTACCAATGTCAGCGTAAGCAACATCACAGTCATAACCGCAGAACGAATGTCGACCAATTGTGGAATGATGGAACATCGTTCCGGATTCAAGCATCGAACTCGGATGAACAGTAGATAACCTTATTCCAGTCAGTCGTATTTTACGTAGTAACTTGAAAATAATAAGTGAGAAACGACTCAGACTCGTGTTCATATAAGAGCGATGTATTTATTTTAACTAAATTTTCTAGACGCTAACGCTCTTGGGCTGATAAGCGGAAGAAATAGGGGTGGCGGCGGTACTTTTCGAGTGGTCCCGACGAACGGCGGGATGCCCATGACCGAGCATAACGATGAAATAAATGCTGCCCCAAAAGAAGTAGTTCGTAACGATGGCACCTGACTGTGAAAGGCCGAGCATTGGGAAGGAGAGAATGGCGATGACTTTTAGTCGATCATACTCGCCCAGGCGGTACTTGAATAGTCGGCGCAAGGCCCATATCGTGAGGGCAATGTAGCCTAACAGAATGGGGTAACCAAAATCGACAACGAACTGCAAAAGAGCATTATGCGGGCTCTGCGCCCCCGCGAGTAGGTATTGAGGAAGCGTGAGCACGAGCCACGAGCCGCCAGCGCCAAGGCCGAACCCGAATGAACGGAGGTACTCGATGGTCACGAAGATCGCGGCGTCAGTCCGGTTATTGATGGACCCCCAATCTTCACCAGAGGATTGAAGGGTGAGTATGTTGAGGATCGGGCGTACGAGCAATTCATCAAAGGTGTAGGTGTCATTGGCAAAGCTGATATCCAGGTCACTTATCGCTATCAGCAGCATGACCGCCATTACCGCAACCGTACCGAAACTGATGAACCAAATCGAAGGTGCAATGCGCTTGGTTGCGCAGATTCTGAAAATCACTGCAATGGGCACTGAGAAAATAATGAATGACAACAATGCAGATTTCGAGTCGTTGTAGTAGAGGATGGCCAGTGTAAGAAGGGTCACAGCCACTCGCGTGGTACCAGCGAAGCGGTTCAGGGTTAATGCCATCCAGCCGATGACGCAGAGCACTATCGCGAGGTCGTTCTGATTCCAGAAAAAAGCACGAACAAATCTCTCTTCAGTGGGATCTTCGTACAGGTTTGGATAGGAGAGCCCGGTGACGGCTTCGATCGCCAAATTGAGTAGCAGAAAAATGTAGAAGCCTAGCACAAACTTTAAAAAATTCTCGTCGAAATCAGCGACGCGGTACTTCATGTGAACCATCAAGATGAGAAGGACAAAAAGATAAAAATAATGCACCAAGGACGGTAGCAGCTGTGAAAAATCACCGCTGTAGGCCGTTGCCAAAACAAAGTTGTAGAGCGTAAAGACTGCGAACCACGCGAAGCCTTTCAGGATGAATTTTGGTCGCGCAGCCGACAGGACGACAAGACCGATAGGCGCGAGCAGCCGGTACAGCGTGAAAGGGTTTTCTATTTCAGGCCGCAGCACGGTGTTTCCGATTCCCGCGGCGAAGATTATAAAGAACAGCAGCCTCATGGCGTTCGAATTTCCCCGGTGCTGGTTCGTGATTCTGCGCCATAGCGATTTATTTTGCCGGCGGTAAATCGCTTGCCCACCTGAATGAGCGGCGACTCAAACCATTTATATAGGAACAGCGATAATGCGATGGTCACTCCACTGGTTGCGGCGATGATTTGCAAGGCGCTGTTCGGCAGTCCGAAATGTCGCGTCGTCAGTTCGACCCCATGAAACACAATTGGATGTAGCAGGTACACGCCATAGGTGGCTGCCCCCAGCGCAGCCAATGGACTACCGATCCACCAGTACGGTTTTATGGTGAGTTTGTAGAAGGACAGCACAATGAGTACTGAGGCGAGGCAGAAGACAAGGCGGTTCACACCGGTGACCACCGCGATGAGGTCGCCGTCAGCAGGATAGGCAGCAAGCATTCCGACAGATGCAGCCATCATCAACATGGCATGCGGTGGGCTCAGTTTCAGTAGTTTGGCGTTGTAGTAGATCGCCACGCCAGCCACGTATAGGCAGAGGTTGTTGAAAGGGTTGATGTAGAGCAGCCATTGACTTGCCAGGGTTGCAGTCGGAGTCATTGCAAAGAATGCGACGTAAACTGCGATTGCCACTGTGCCAGCAAATAATAAATTGCCCGACATCTTGTCCCGGTTGTACACCGCCAAAATAATCGGGGTAAGCGCGTAGTAGACCATCTCATTGCCGATGGACCACGCGCCGGTATTGATATAAGCGCCGGGACTAATGAAGCCGAAGACTGTTGTGATGTTCAGCAGCACGAGTGGCCAGTCCACGGCTGCGCCCTTGACCAGCACTCCGCCTAGTGTTACGGAGGCCACAGCTAACCACAGCAGTGGCCATATTCTAAAGATGCGACGAACGAAAAACTTCGCTGCCGTACCTGCGCCGCGGATGTAGTTGGCGTAGCCCGCAGCCATCGCTAAGCCCGACAGAATGAAAAACATCGAGACGCCATAGATCCCGAGGCGGCCAAGTAGCTCATTTGAGTCAGGCTGGTATAGTTTCCATCCAGTCAAATGGTAAATCATGATCGACAATGCAAGCAGACCACGAAGCCAGTCCAGAGATTCAAGCCGGCTCATCGCGTCGCCACTCCATCAATTTCGGTAACCAGTTGCAGGACGAGTGAAACTAGCCCGTCAGCATCGAGGACCGGCTCAGTTTCATCGAACGCGATTTGCGGAAAGATCAAATGACCGCTTATCAACACTTTGCGGCCCTTGAATGCGGGGTCGATCTGACAGGTTGAGAAGAAAGACGCGAAGATGGTACCGTCGCGGCCATTGACGTCTGCCAGATCAGTCAGGCGCTGAAAGCCTTCCGGCGCGTCCAGCGCATTGCTGTTGGGGTGTGGCTTGTAATAGAGGGCGATGCCGCGAGCACCAGCGAGATCGTTGCGCAGTTGTTTGACAAGCAGGGATTCATTGCTGGCGATGACATCACCGGTAGCGGCAAAGGTCTGACTCAGCCAGACCAGTCGCACTCGGGCCGCGTCATGTGTTAGCTTGCTGCCGCCGCTGATTCCGGCCGAGCGGTCATTGAGTTTGCGCAGTGTGTAAGTGCATGGCTGAACGGCGTGGTAGTAACTCCGCTGCCGCGCAGTAAGGACATGAAACTCGCCATATGCATGCACTGGCAGGTACTTTCCGACACCGTGGGCGCTGTTAATGACACGCAGGGAAGTCCGTCTGAGGGCTCGCGTGAAATCGAGGCTACCGATGTCAAACTCGTCTGATAGTTGGACACAGTCAATGCCGAGTTCAACCACCTGGCGCGCGTGGACTATCTGGGCTCTCGATTCCATTCGCATCAGCGATCGGACATCGCGTCGCAGCAGGAATCGTACGAAATCGGTTGGTCGATAAGGGTTTCCAGAAAGTTTGAATCGATATCCCTCGCGGCGTAAGAGGGCCACATAGCGCAATTGCCGTTGCAGATTGAGAGGGAATGGGTATACCGCACGCAGTACGCCGGTTTCTTCAGGATCGAAGACTAGTTCGATGTCGTCTACGTAGCACTTGCGATAGATATGCGCGCTTTGTGTTACTCGCGAGCTGCTTTCAGCCAGTGCGCCCAGTGTATAGAAGAGCCAATGAGCCAGCACCTTCAGCGACGCGGTAATTACCTGTCGAGGACGAAGTCTCTGCGCGTATACGTCAGGAAGATCGGGTTCACCGGCCACACGGCCAGCCAGGTATGCCTCGGGCGCCGCGCTGAAGCACTCGACTTCGCGTGCATAGAAGCGGTCGCTGTATCGGTACGACCAGTTGGCGCGCCGGCCAGCTTGATACGTTGGCGCGCCATCACGACCAGCCGCCTCCACTATACGGGCCGCAAATGTGACCGATTCGCGCAGTAACGGTATCTCCATATTACTCATATCAACATCACCTGAGCGACCAGGGCATCGGCACGGCTCTTGACGCTGCTAGCCAAACCAGCAAAAACAACGCTGCGTTGTTGAATGCAAACGAGATCGCCGCACCGAGCAGACCAAAGGTCGAGGTCAATGCGTAGGACACAGCACAGCCCAGGGCAGCCGTTGTTGCCGAAAAGACCGATAGTCGTCCGGTCTTCTCGGCATAGAACATGTAATTGACGACCGAGTAGTACATGCCTTGAAGTACGAAGCCAGCTACCATCCAAGGAATAAGCGCGCGCGCGGCTGCAAAGCGTGCGCTGATCAACCTGTCGAAGAGCAAATACGAAACGGCGGCCACCAGCACACCCATCAGCGTGAGCGCGACGTATAGCAGGTAGGTACGTTTGACAATGGTTCGCCGCACCGCCTCATCGTTCTTGGCGAGTTGCCCGAAAAGCCAAGGTGCCAGAGCCTTGTTCAATGGCTCGATCAGCGCCACCATTGCCATGCCAATCTGTGTTGCAACCATGTAGATGCCCAGACTCTCTGAACCTAGCACCGTCGAGACCACCAAGCGATCCAAGTAGACGATGGCAGACCCAGCGACAACATGCGGCAACATAGGTATACCGAAGGCGGCGAGCGCCCGCAGGTGCCGCGTTTGAATTGTTGTGCCCACGTTTCCGTGCTTGAAACAGTGGAACAGGCCGAGCGTGGCACTAGCGGAGATTGCGAACGCGTACGAATATGCGCGTGCGCCAGCATCAGGCTGAAAGAGGTGTATCAGCGCGAGGCATAACGAGAACTCAAGCAGGCCCTGAACGAGCCGGGCACGCAGGTAGAGGAGGGGTTGGCTTGACGACTGGAAGATCGCCAAGCTGATTAGATTTAGGTTGATTGCCAAGGCAGTCCCGACGGCCAACATCGCCATCGGCAACGGCACGCCAAGTGTGGTGCGCAACAACGGGTAAAGTAATGCGACAGCCGCTGCGGCCAACAAGTGTGAGACACCGATGGCGCCCAAGCCGCTGCTGACGATACCTTTAAACTCAGCCGGCGTCGTCTTGAAGAAGCGCACTGATACGAATCCGTGCGCGCTCAACCCTGCGACGTTGCCCAGAATGGCAGTCAGCATCAGAAAGGCTGTCGCCTCGCCGAACTGCTCTGGCGACAAGTACTTGGTCAGTATGGGCAGCATCAGGAACGGTGTTACGCCAGCGACAGCAAACGCACAGGTGTAAATTAGGACCGACTTGCCGAGTGGGGCACTCATCGCAACGGTAGGTTTACTCATCCAGCGCCACGCAGCGTTGATGCAGGCGAACCGTACTGCAGTGCCGTCCGGTCATGGTGAGTCAAGAAACTTTCGCAGGACGTCCAACCCGACTTTGCCGCTCTTCTCCGGGTGGAACTGCAAGCCGGTGATATTGCCGTTGCGAATCGCTGCCGTGATGCGGTGACCACCAAAGTCGTAGTCTGCCAAGAGACGCGCGGGGTCATCCGGCAAGACGTGGTACGAGTGCACCAGATACACCGCCCCATCGTCGGGATGTGACTCTAGGCAACTACCCTGGCGCGTCAAGGGATTGTCTGCTCTGATCGACGTCCAGCCGATAGAAGGCACCTTTATTGGCGTGCCGTCGGTCGCAACGCTAGGGATCCTCAAGACTTTGCCGGGGATCAGATTCAATCCGGTGTGCGCGCCAAACTCATCGCTCACCGTGGCAAGCATTTGCATGCCCAGACAGATACCCAGGAGCGGGCGACCTGTCAGCGCATATTGCACAATCGGATCGACGAGTCCGCGCTCACGCAACCCACGCATGCCGTCCTCAAATGCGCCGACACCCGGCAGGATCAGACGCCCAGAGGCCCTGATGTCTTCTGGTAAGGCGCTGATGACGATGTTGTTGCAGCCGCAGAATTCGAGTGCGCGGCGCACGCTGTAGAGATTGCCAACACCATAGTCGACAATCGTGACGGGTGCGGTCACAGCGCTCCTCTCACTGCTATGCCCGCATCGCGAGCCATTCGACGAATGCCCGACAGCGACTCGCGCTGGTAGTGCAATGCGTCGGCAAAGGCCACGGCGTCGGCGCCCGCATCGACGACGTCGCGCAGGTGCGATGCATTCCCGAAACCACCGCTTGCGATGATGGGTACGTCTACCGTCGCTGAGATGGCTTTCACGAGTTCATTGTCAAACCCCTTGCGTGTGCCCTCACGGTCGATCGAGGTGACCAGGATCTCGCCAGCCCCTAGCGCAACACCACGCCTAGCCCATTCCACGGCATCGACTCCGCTGCGTTCGCGTCCGCAATCGGTGTATACCTCCCAATGGCCGGGTCCCTGTTGTTTGGCCTCAATTGACAGGACCATCGCCTGCGAGCCAAAGCGTCTGGAAACCTCCGTGATGAGCTGAGGGCGCTGCACTCCAGCCGTGTTAATCGCCACCTTATCGGCACCTGCGCGTAGCAGGTCGTTCACATCCTCGACTGTACGGATGCCTCCGCCAACCGTTAGAGGGACGAACACATCGTGCGCTGCATTGCGCACGATTTCAGTCAGCTTGCTGCGCCCATAGAGGCTGGCGACGAGGTCGATGTAGATCAACTCGTCCACACCTTCTTCATAGTATCGGCGCGCAAAGTCGTTCGGCGCACCTATTACTCGCAGGCCCTCAAGATGCACACCTTTGATCAGGTTGGGCCCCTTGACATCCAGCCGTGCGATGAGCCTGATCGGCCTCATGCCGGCTGGTCCCACGGCGAGTGGCGCAGCTTCCATTCACCATCACGCACAGCCCACAGGTGCGGCGAGCGGAACTGGTCGCAGGTGGCGAGGAACTCCTCGCGCGTCATGCTGATGTAGTCGAGGAACTCTCGCTCGTAGCGCGCCGGGTATTCGCCCTCGTAGCGCCGCATCAGGGCCATGGCCTCGTGCTTGTCGATGTGATGGTTGCGGATCTCCTGTGCTGAATCCATCATCGCCCGGCCAACGCCGAACTTGATCCATCGCGTGAAGTAGAAGAAGCCGTCCACCTTGTCGTCCAGGCTGTTGTACTTGGAGTAGGTGCCCTCGGTGCGCACCGGGTTGGCCTCGAATCCAGTGTGCTCAACCGCGTAGTAATAGGCCTCTTGTGGCACCCAGCGCTTGTAGTAGCCCAGGTATTTGAAGTCGATGCCCTTCTTCTGCAGCACCGCCGGGTCCATCGGCAGGTAGCTCATGAGGTCGACCAACTCGACGCCTTCGTCGAGGTAGGCGCCGATTTGCTTGCCACCGAGGTAGATGTCGCGGATGTCGCGGCCGCCGACGACGTCCAGCGAGAAGCCCTCGCCCTCGTCGGTCATCGTGCCCGCGGCATAGCTGGAGGTCTTGTGCGAGATCTTCTCGCCATACTCCCCGGGCATCTCGCCGTAGAAGATCAGCGGGATGTTGAGCTGCGCCGCCATCTTGGCCACGAAGGTCTTCTGGCCGAGGATGAAGGGCTGGAAGGGGTGCAGCAGATTGAGGGTGGCGTTGCGCGTCAGCAGCCGGTGGATCTTGCCGTTGGGCGTGTACAGGAAGTTGTCGAAGCCGCCGGTATGCACCCAGGCCTGGAAGTTCTTCCAGCCGATGTCGGTGTAGAGGTGCGGCGACCAGGTCACCGTCAGGGGGTGCATGCCGTACTTGTATTTCAGCAGGTGCGACTGCATCGCGCTGTCCTTGCCGCCGCTGCCGCCCACGATGCAGTCATAGCTGCCGTCGTCGCGGCGGTATTGCTTGCACAGCGCCTGCAACTCGCGCTCACGCTCCTCCCAGTCGATCTCACCGGTCTCTTTCAGCCGGTTGAAGCGGCAAGCATGGCAGACCCCTTCCTCGTCGAAGCTCAATGTGGTCTTGGTCGAGTCCTTGTTATGCGAATACTCATTGCTCGACATCGGCTGCTGGTTGGACATGTTGCAGGCGGTGCAGAACAGCACCTTGCGCGGCAGTCCGTAAAGCACTTCGAGCTCGTCCTCCGGCTTGTCGAAGCGGCTCAGGTTCACGCCGGCACTCGGATGGATCTTCATGGTTTCATTCCTGGTAGTCGGTTCAAGGGAGTAAAGGTCAGGCTTCGGGTCGATGCCCGGCGGCGTGGTTGTCACGCGCTAGCTTGAGGTCGTCGGGGCGGCCGACGTCGAGCCAGGGCTCGTGCATCGGGTAGACGATCGCTCGCGCGGCCTTGTGCTGCAACCGTTCGAACAAGGTCGGCATGTCGCAATGTTCGTCGGGGCCCAGCAGGTCCAGTGCGCGCGGCTCGAGCACGTAGATCCCGGCATTGATGTGGCTGCGCGACACCGGCTTCTCCTCGAATCCGACGATGTCCACGCCCTTGGTCTTGACCACGCCGAAGGGGTGCTGCCATTCGTGCAGCCGCACCGCCATCGTGGCTGCCGCGCCATGACGGCAGTGGAAGTCGAGCAGCTCGGCGTAGTGGATGTCGGTGAGCACGTCGCCGTTGGTCACCAGAAAGGGCTCGTCTGGCCGCTGCTGCAGCAGGCCCAGCGCACCAGCCGTACCCAGCGGCGCCTGCTCGCGCAGGTACTCGATCTCGACCTGCCATCTCGAGCCGTCGCCGAAATGGTCTTCGATCATGTGGCCAAGGTAGTGGATGGCCAACATGAAGCGGTGAAAGCCTTCGGACTTGGCCCGCTCGATGATGTGCTCCAGCATCGGCTTGCCGCCCACCGGCAGCATGGGTTTGGGGCAGTGCTCGGTGTGCGGAAGCAGCCGGGTGCCGCGCCCGCCGGCCATCACCACCACTTTGTTGGGACGCTGAATCGGGGTCAACAGGTCGTCCCAGAGGTGCAGGCCGACGACCCGTCGCTGCTCGTCGACCACCGGCAGTTGGTGCACCTTGTTGGCCTGCATCAACTGCAGCACGATGTCGCGGCCCCATTGCGGCGGCACCACCAGCGGTTCACGGTGGATGATGCCCTCGACCGGGCTGCCCAGTTCCAGGCCACGCAGCAGGCCGCGGCGGATGTCGCCATCGGTGAGCGTGCCCACCATTCGGTCGTCCGGCGAGGTGACGATGGCGATCTGCAGGCCGGATTCATCCAGGCAACGGATTGCCCGTTGCAGGGTCGAATCGATGGAAAGTAGCGCCATGCGCCAGGGCTCGTTGGACATTCGGTGTCGATGCTTCTGGGAGACGGGCGTTCAGGTGGAGGACGCCTCGGCCCGCGGGCCGAGGTCGTGGAACGACTTCTTCAGGATGCCGTCCAGTGGGTGGCTCTGGAGCACCTGCACGATCTTGTCGGCGGCGCCGCCATGGCCATAGGGGTTGACGACCTGCTTGACTTGGCTTTGGAACTCGGCCGTGTACAGGGTCTGGATGGCGGCCAGTATGGCGTCGCGCTGTGGCGCGCAGTCAATCACGCTGGCCGCCTTCAGGCGGCCGCGCTGGCGGTCGCCGATGTTGACCGTGCCTTTGCCCAGGCTGGGTGCCTCGATCAGGCCACTCGAAGAGTTGCCGACCACACCGTCAACCAGCTTCAGGCACGACAGGTAGCGCAACTGGCCCAGCGAGGCGTAAGCACGGGCCAGAGGATGGCGGGCCACGAAGTCCTCGATCATTCTCGCCATGGCGCGGCTGCCGTTGTCGGCATTGGGCATCGTGAAGATCAGATGCGTGTCACGCAGGGACTCCAGCGCGGCAAGCAGCTCTGCCATCTGCTGCGCCGAGCCATGGGGCTCCAGCGTGACAGGGTGGAAGGTCACGAGCAGATTGCGTGGCCCCAGCTGGAAATCGAGCGACGCCTCCAGCGCCCGCCGGTCCAGCAAAGGCAGGCGCAAGATCGCATCGATCCCCAGGCCACCGACCAGGAACACCCGGTCGGGCTGCTCGCCCAGTTGGATCACGCGCTGCCGGTAGTCCGCCGCCGCGACGAAGTGCAGGTGCGACATCTTGGTGATCGAGTGGCGCAACGATTCGTCGAATGCGCCCTCAGTGGTTTCGCCGCCATGCAAATGCGCCACCGGTATGCCGGCGACCAGTGCTGCGGCGGCCGCCGCGAAGATCTCGAACCGGTCACCCAGCAGCACGATCAGGTCCGGTTTCAGGCGCTCGAAGGCGTCGCCGAAACCGATCAGCCCCAGGCCCATCGATTTGGCGATACCGGTGGCCGTGTCGGCGCTCAGCAGCATCTCAACCTTGGCGTCGAGGCGGATGCAGTCGTCCTCGATCTCGCGGTAGGTCAGGCCGAACTCAGGCGACAGGTGCATGCCGGTGGCCAGCAGTTGCAGGTCCAGGCCGTCGGCCCGCTGCACGCCTTTGATCAGCTCGCGCAACAAGCCATATTCGGCCCGACTGCCGGTGACGATGCAGATCTTGCGGTTCACGGGTCGATCAACTCGTCAGCCGCGAAGGCGCGCGGCGCCGGCCGCCCGATCATCTCGTCCCAGCGCATCGGCGAGACGCCGGTGCCGGGCCGCTTGGCGGTGAGGTTCTCGATGCTGAAGCGCTCGCCGGCTGCGATCGGTTGGCGCGCCACCAGTGACTTTCGGGCGATCGAGCGGTTCTTCAGCTCGCCGGGCGTCGGCCGTTTGACGCCGTCGCCCAGTGCGCGCTCGATGTTGCGGATGGCGCTGACCATGGCCTTCAGTTCGGCGGGCTCGAGGCTGGCTGGGTGGTCGGGCCCGGGCAGTTGACGGCTGAGGGTGAAGTGTTTTTCGATCACGCAGGCGCCCAGTGCCACCGCCGCGATCGGCACCTCGATGCCGGTGGTGTGGTCGGAGTAGCCGACGCGCACCCCAAAAACCTGCGCGATGCTGCACATGGCGCGAAGATTGACCTCGTCCATCGGAGTCGGATAGTCCGTGTTGCAGTGCAGGACGGTGATCTGCGCGCGGTGCGTGCCGGCCTGCTCCAGCACCGTGATTGCGTCGTCGATCTCGCCCAGCGTGGCCATGCCGGTCGACAGGATCACTGGCTTGCACAGTCGGCCGACATGGCGCAGGTAAGGCAGGTTGGTGATCTCGCCAGAAGGGATCTTGAAGCGGTCCATGCCCAGGCCGACGAGCAGGTCGATGCATTCGATGTCGAATCCGGTCGAGAAGAAGCCGATGCCGCGTGTCGCGCAGTGCGCGATCAGCAGACGGTGCGCGTCCTCGCTCAGCTCCAGCCGTTGCAGCATGTCCTGCTGGGTTTCGTCGGCGCCGGTCGCGACGGCTTGGTAGTCGGCCTTGCGGGCGCTGCGGGTGGCTTGCCGGCTGGCGCTGAAGGTCTGGAACTTGACCAAATCGGCGCCGGCGTCGGCGGCGACGTCGATCAACTGACGAGCCAGGTCGAGGTCGCCGTTGTGGTTGACGCCGGCTTCGGCGATGACGAGGGTGTGCGGGGTCATGGTCTGTCCGTGGGGCCCAGGTAGCGGGCGTGGTCGGGCTGGTCGTGGCGCACCGACAGGCCCATGCCCACGGTGCAGCCCTGGCCGATCGAAAGGCCTTGCTTGATGACGCTGCCGCTGCCCACGAAGCTGCCGGCACCCACGCGAACGTCCCCGTTCAAGATGGCGCCGGTCGCGATGTGGCAGTGATCGGCCACGCTGGCGCCGTGCTCGATCAGCGCCCGGCTGTTGACGATGCAGTTGGCGCCGACCCGCGCGCCGGCATTGACGATCGCACCGTGCATCACCAGGGTGCCGGCACCGATGTGGGCATGGCGCGATACATAGGCGCTGGGCGCGATGACGGCCGGCAGTTCGAAGCCCAATGCGGAGGCCTGCTGGTAGAGCTGAATGCGCAGCTCGGCCGAACGGATCTGGCCAACGGTGATCAACGCCAGTCCGAAGCTGCGCGCCAGCTGCGGCAGGTCGACGTCGGTGCCGATGACCGGGTAGCCCAGGTGGGCGGCTTGCGGTTCGCCGTCGGCGCCGACCAGGCCGGCGATCCGGAAGCGGCCCTGCTGCTCGATCGCGTCGATGCAGGCGTGGCTGTGCCCACCGGCGCCGATCAGGATGATGTCGGGCGGGCTCACGGCATGGCCGGCACCAGGCCGGCGCTGCTGGGAATGTTGATCAACCGCCGCTCCAGCGATTCGGCCACCGGCAGCGCGGCCGCCGGTGCCTGGGCGTAGGGCGCCAGCCGATGCATCAGGGTCCACACCGGGCGGGTCATTTGCCCCGCCTCGTTAGTGGCGGACAGCACCGCATCGCGCTCGTCGGCCGTTGCTTCGTCCAGCAGCAGTGCCTGGAGCCAGTAGTTGCTGCGGCAGCCGGCAGGCTCGGCCACCAGCCGAAGGCCACGCAGCCCTTCAAACCGGGCTTGGTAGGCCTCGAACAGGCGCCGCTTCTCGGCCAGGAATTGCGGCAACTGCTCGAGTTGCGCGCAGCCCAGCGCCGCATTGAGGTTGGGCAGGCGGTAGTTGTAGCCCAGTTCGTCGTGGTTGAAGGCCCAGCGGTGCGGCAGCTTGGCAGTGGTGGTCAGGTGCTTGGCGCGTGCACCCAACGCAGCATCGTTGGTGAGGATGGCGCCCCCCCCGCCGGTGGTGATGGTCTTGTTGCCGTTGAAGCTGAGCGTGCCCAGCAGGCCGAAGGTGCCGGTGTGTTTCCCGCCCACAGTGCTTCCCAAGGATTCGGCGGCGTCCTCGATCAACTGAACACCGTGGTCACGGGCCACCGCCAGCAAGGCGTCGATCTCGACCGGATGGCCGAAGGTGTGCATCGGCACCATCGCGCGGATCACCTTGCCGGTCTGCCGGTTGATGCACAGGCCGGCGCGTTGCTCGGTGCTGGCTCGCAGGTGCTCGCGCATCGCCGCCGCATCCATTCCCAGCGAGCGCTCCTCACTGTCGACGAAGTGCGGCGTGGCGTGACAGTAGGCCACCGCGTTGGCGGTGGCGATGAAGGTCAGCGCTGGCAGCAGCACCTCGTCGCCGGCCTCGACCCCCGCCAGGCGCAGCGCCACATGCAGCGCGGCGGTGCCGTTGACCACCGCCACTGCCCGCTTGGCGCCGGTGTAGGCCGCCAGGTCGGCTTCGAAACGGTCGACGAATTTGCCGACCGAGGAGACGAAGGTCGAGTCCAGACATTCCTTCAGGTAGAGCCACTCGTTGCCGCGAAACCGCGGCTCGTGCAAGGTCACCGGCGCGGTGCCCACGACATCGGCGATGGCCCGGACGATGGCTTGCGGCAGATCGGTGGTCTTGGACATAGGCGCTATAGGTTGTAGATGTCGGCTTTGTAGGCGGCCAGATTTTCGGGCTGTCTGAACCAAGTGACCGTCTCGGCCAGGCCCCGCAGGAAGCCGTCGCGGCCGCCGTAGGCGGGCTGCCAGCCCAGCAGGTCACGGGCCTTGGTATTGGACGCCCACAAGCGTTCGACCTCGCTGTTCTCGGGTCGCAGGCGCTGGTCATCGGTGGCGATTTCGATCTGCGCGCCCATCACCTCGGCGATGGCGCGAGCGGTGTCGCCGATCGAGATCTCGAAGTTGCTGCCCAGGTTGATCACCTCGCCCACCGCCCGATCGGCTGACAGCGCGGCGATGAAGCCCGCCACCGTGTCGCTGACGAAGTTGAAATCGCGCGTCGGGTGCACCGCGCCCAGCTTGATGCGGCGCTGGCCGGCGGCGATCTGCGTGATGATGGTCGGGATCACCGCCCGGGCCGACTGGCGCGGGCCATAGGTGTTGAACGGCCGCAGCAGTGTGACCGGCGTGCCGAACGAGGCCTGGAAGGACATTGCGATCTGGTCTGCGCCGATCTTGCTGGCCGAGTAGGGCGACTGACCCTGCAGTGGGTGCTCCTCCGTGATGGGCACGAAGCGGGCCGTGCCGTAGACCTCGCTGGTGGACGTCTGCACGACGCGGCGCACGCCCAGGTCCCGCGCGGCCTGCACGACGTTGAGCGTGCCCTTGATGTTGGTTTCGACGTAGGTGTCGGGCGAGTGGTACGAGTAGGGGATGGCGATCAGCGCGGCCAGGTGCAGAACCGCATCGCAGCCCTTCATCGCGGTGCGAACACCATTCGGGTCGCGGATATCTCCGGCGAAGACCTCGAATCGCCCTTTCACATCCGCGTCGCAGCGGTCCAGCCAGCCCCAAGAATTGAACGAGTTGTAAAGCACAAAAGCACGAACATCGTGGCCGGCACGGACCAGGGCCTCGGTCAGATGGGAACCAATGAAGCCGTCGGCTCCGGTGACGAGAATCTTGTTCTTCACGCTTGTTCTTTCAAGAGCAACTCTGCTAGCTTCCAGTCGAGTGGCGTATCCAGATCTAACGATCGCTCTCTCGCCATGACATAGGCAAGCGTTTCCGCACCGACCAAGCTGCCGCTGCTTCGCAACCAATTGACTTCGGCGAAATACAGTGCGCCGTTGAGCGCAAAAGCGGGTGGGAGGTCTTGTCGGCGTGCGATGGGCTCAACCTCGACAAACTGTCTAAGCGCCTGGTCTACAGATACGCGATAAGTCCAATAGGGATGCGTGTTCGCCTCGCTGACTGACACCACGGATGAAGCGCTGCGCGCGAGCGCTAGACGCAGGCAAGCGTCGATGTCGTCCGTAGTACGCAGTGGCGATGTTGGCTGCAATAAGAGTACCGAGTCGAATTGTGGCAGTTGCTCGAGCGCGTGCAACACGGGGTCTATTCCAGGCGTTTGGTCTTGTGCCAGTTCCGCCGGTCGCATGAACGGCACTTGAGCCCCAGCGCATTTAGCTACGTCCGCGATTTCCGGGTCATCAGTGCTGACCACCACAGCCCTCAACAAGGACGAACGTAGGGCCGCTTCGATCGTCCACGCGATCAAAGGCTTACCTGCCATCAACTTGATGTTCTTTCGGGGAATGCCTTTTGAGCCGCCACGGGCCGGAATCAATGCAAAAGTGTTCAATTTGCTAACCTCTCAATTTATCTTTCAAGTGGAGCTAATTGTTCCATTTGTTTTCCCAAGAATATTGAGCAAAGGCTTACCGAATTGTGGAGCGTAGGAGGGGAGAGGCAATTTCTCTGCTAACTCTCGGCCCGGCCCAGCCTCGGCGCGGACTCAGGTGAGGTGGTTTTCGTGCCCGCTGGCCAGCAAGTGGCAAGCGATGGCGCTAGCCACCGTGTCGCGATGTCCAATGACATGCATCTTGGCGATCTTGTCGCTGCAAAGAGGCCTTGTCACTGTGTGCTCAAGAGTCGCGTGCTATCGATCTCAATCGGTGCTACATCAGGACGCCAGATCCCCAGAGGCTCCGCAATCATTGCGGGGTTTCCGTAATCCGGGTGCCGCTCACCTCGGCACGCAGAGCAGTGATGGCAGTCTGCAACTGCTCAAACCCTGCCTCCTTGCGGGCCAGAAAACGGCGCGTGAGGCTCAGTTTTTCTCGTAGGCCTGCTGGCGTCAGCAAATAGGCGTATGCCAGTTTGTTGTCGTTGCGCCTGAAGTTGCGAACTTTCACCAAGCCCTTGTCCAGCAGCGCGTGTAGCACGTAATGCGTCTTTCCCAGGCTCAGGCCCAAAGCTTGTGACAACTCGCGCTGCGACAACTCGGGCTGTTCATTCAGCAACCGTAGCAAATCTAACGCCGACGCGTCGGCGTCTGCCTGCCCCGGCCCGACGGCCAAGATTCGCGGAGTCTGTTCACACATTGAACATATAGTTTACCGCAAAGCGGTTGAACGAATTGGTCACTCGCGTCCGGGCATAGCAAGAGCGGCCGCTGTTCGTCGGTGAAGCGTGTGATGAAGACTCGACCCGCAACCCAGTCGTCAAATTGCGGCTCTCTGGCCTTGGTCGCGGGCATGCCCAACCGGCCGTCGCATGGCATATCGCACAAGCACAAAGGCCATCAAAGCCAGCAGCGCGATCAATGTGGAGACCAGCGCAATGACAGCGCGCTTGGGCCTGCTCTTTCGCTCTGGCGGCGTGGCCGGATCAACTACCTGGATTAGCGCGCCTTCACGGCTCTCATCGGCACGGGCCAGTTCAAATTGACGCGCGTACAGTTCGAACAAGGTTTCCTGATACTTGAATTCGCGGTACCTGCCCACGTAGTCGGTGCCGGCCGAGGTGTCCGTGGCTTTTTCGGCACGCGCCAATTGTTCGCGCAGCGCCGCCAGCGTGGCTTGCTGTTGCCTCACCTCAGGGGTGTTGTCAGCCAAGGTGCCGCGCAAGATCTGCAGCCGCATCTCCGCGGCGGTGGCCTCGGCCTTGACGCGGGCATAGGCCTCGGCGGCGGCTTTCGGCTCGGCCTTCAGGGCGCCGGCGTTGAACCCGCTGCTCTGCAAGGCCTGCTGCGCTACCGCCAATAGGCCATGGCTTTGCTGCAACTGGCGCTCAAAGAAAGCCCGGCGTTGTTGCGCCTCGGTCAACGCCAAGGTGCCAATGATGCGGCGCAATTCGTCCACATAGCGATTGGCGATATCGGCGGCTCGCTGCGGCACCTTGTCGTCCACGTCAACCGTGATCAGGCCGTCCTTTTTTCCGAGGCCGATGCGCACGTTGCCGGCCAGCTCCTTGCGGCCATCCATCCGGAACTTCGTTTCGTAAACGTCCATCAGCTTGAACTGCTCGATGATGCGGTCAGACACCGTCACGCTTTGCATCAGTGCCATGAACTGTTCGCCTGTATTACGTACTCCTGCCGTGCCACCTGCTAGTCCTGCCAGCGAACCCAGTGACGCCAGCGCCGACGCCGCAGCGCCTTGCGCCTGCTGTGGCGGCATGAAGGTTGTGCTTGCCGTGAATGTGGGTGGAATCATGTACGTGACGCCCAGCGCCAACACGCCGACGACTAATGGTCCGAATACCAGCAGCTTGAGTTGGCTGTGCAAAGCTTCGACCATTTCGCCCGAGGACATACCGAGATCATCCTCTTGCAAAAGGGCTTCGCTGCCATCGTCGCGACTACCTCGCGTTGCCTGTTGCTCGCTCATTTCAGGGCGCTCTTCATGCCAGCAAGTCCAATTCCAAATTGGTAAAGGATCTGCGTCCAATCCTTGGCGTTCTGCACCCAGGTGGACTTGTTCAGCTCTTCCGGCACGAAGATCGTGTCGCCCGGCTCAGTCGTCAATCCGGCGATCTGGTTGCCACGCGTGAAGAAGCCGCTCTCCTGCAAGCTACTGCTCACCGTGCCATTGGCGCGGATCAGGAACACGCTGGTGTCGTCCGCGCTGCGGGTGGGGCCGCCCGCCAGGCGCAGGTAGTCGCCCACAGTGCGATTGGCCGAATGAAGGAAGCTGCCGGTGCTGTAAACGCTACCGAAGACACCGACCGTGGTCGCCCTGGCCGGGATGTTCAGCCGGTCGCCGTCCTCCAGCACCAAATCGGGAAGGGCATCCGAGGTGGGCGTCAACTGCAGCACGATGCGGCCGGTCGGCTTGAGGCTG
>JANOBL010000678.1:0-2232 GCA_031411635.1 Betaproteobacteria bacterium | reverse complement strand
CTGATGTCGGCGGTGCTGGGCGTGCCCGACGCGGTGCTGGGCGAGGTGGGCCGGGTCTACATCATTGCGCAGCCCGGCGGTGGCCCGACCGAGCTGGAAGTGCGCCAGTGGTGTGCCCGGCACCTGGCCGACTACAAGCTGCCGCGCCAGGTGGTGCTGCGCAACAGCCTGCCGATGACACCGGCCGGCAAGATCCACAAGGCTGCGCTGCGGGATGAGCTGGCCGGCGCGGTGCTGGCGCCGAGTTCCGACCTCAAAGCCGGCGGCTGAAGTCCTGGGGGTCAAAACCCACGGTAATGGCACCGTCGGGCCAGGCCACCACCGGGCGCTTGATCACACTGGGTTGGGATTGCATCAGCGTGCTGGCGCTGGCGGCGTCCACCACGGCCGCACGGGTGGCGTCATCCAGGCCGCGCCAGGTGTTGCCCTTGCGGTTGAGCAGCCGTTCCCAGCCGGCGGCGGCCATCCAATCGGCCAGCGCAGCCTCGGGCACACCGGCTTTCTTGAAATCGTGGAATTGCACAGCCGCACCATGCTCGGCCAACCAGGCCCGGGCACGCTTGACCGTGTCGCAGTTGGCAATGCCATAAAGCCTGAGGGACATGGCCAAGCTCAAACCGCCGGGTCACAGATCGGATCAGGCAAGGTAGAAGCGCCGCCCCACACCCGACCCTGGGCATCCAGCGTCACGCGCAACCACAGGCAGTCGTGGTTGTCGTAGCGCCAGGACCAGGTTTCGCGGTTCTGCCATTCACCCTGGCGCGCGGCGGGCCGGCCCAGCAGGCGCAGCAAATCGTCGCGTGTCATGCCCTCTTGCACCTGGTTGAAGTAAGCCGGCCGCAGCACCTGGTTGATCTGCAGCACCCGGCCGCCGGCATCCAGATCGACCATCCAGGTCCAGACGCCCATCGGCCCGCGTGCAAACTCCACCCGCTGCACGCCGCCGGGCATTGCATAGCGCCCGGTGGGCGGGCCCATCAGCGCCAGCATCTCGGCCTCGGTCTGGCCGCCACGCACCTGCAAGGGTTGCGGGCCGGCGCAACCGGCAAGCACCAGCAGGCCGGCGATGGCCAGGCCAATGCGCCAGCGGCGAAAAACAGTACGGACTTGCATGCTGGCCTCACTCAGGGTGTTGCGCGGTAGTTGGCCGGCACAAACACGTAAGCCCCACCCTCGGCCGCACGCAGCCGGCCCAGGCCCGGAAAAGACAAATGCGTGGCACCCACCCAGTGGCCTTGCTCGGCGGCATCGGCATAAGCCTTGGCGCGGGCAGCGGCGGCGGCTTTGGGATCGGTGTCAAACGCGATCGTGATGGCCGGCGAGGCAAACTGCACCGCGCCCACATGCATCGCGTCGCCCCACAGCACCAGTTTTTCGCCCTTGCTTTCGATCACGTAAAAGCTGTGGCCAGGGGTGTGGCCGCCGGTGTACTGCGCCCGCACGCCAGGCACCAGCGCGGTGTCGCCGTCAAACGGCTTGAAACGATCGGCCTTGACATACGGGTTCAGCGAGGCCATCGCGCCCTGGAAAAAACCCTTGGCATCGGCCGGCGCGCCGTCCAGGTTGGCCTGGCTCAGCCAGTAATCGGCATCACGCCGGTCGGCCCGCACCACCGCGTTGGGAAACACCATCGCCCCGGCTTGCACCAACCCACCCACGTGGTCGGGGTGCATGTGGGTGATGTAGACCTCGTCCACCTGCTCGGGCGCATAACCGGCGGCCCGCAGGTTGCCCATCAGCTTGCCCAGCGTGGGGCCAAACAGCGCGGCCGCGCCGGCATCGATCAGCACCAGCTTGGCGCCGGTATTGACCAGGTAGGCGTTGACCGAGGTTTCCACCGGGTCTTTGAGGAAGCTTCGGGCCAGCGCCTTCTCGGACGCATCGGCCGTGGTGTTGGTCAGCAGCTTGGTGACCGGCAGGCCCACGGTGCCATCGGACAGCGCGGTGACCTCGATATCGCCCACCATCAGCCGGTAATAGCCCGGCGCCTGGGACTTGACCATTGCGCCTGCGGCCTGGGCCGCGCCCAGCGGGGCCAGCAGCGCGGTGGTGGTGACCAGCAGGGTCAGGGCGGTGCACAGGCGCGGCACAGGTTTGAACATCGTGATCACTCCAACAAAAAGACCATAGGTTCAACAAACAGCCACAAGCATAGGCTGCTGCGCACTGCCCGCACGCGCTGCGGGGTTTCCGGCCAAGCTGCCGGGCTGCAGGCAGGCCGGCCTACTCGAT
>JANOBL010000677.1:0-1725 GCA_031411635.1 Betaproteobacteria bacterium | reverse complement strand
CCTGCTGGGCGAGCGCTGTGTGCAAGCGCTCGGCATTCAACCCGGCCAGGCACAGAGCTACGGCAAGGCCGCGATCGTTGGCGAGGCGGGCGAGTTGGAGCATGCCGCCGCAATCCTGCACCCCAAGCTGGGCGCGCCGTTGCGGTTGGCGGTGCAAAAGGGCGCTGCGCTGGTGCCGTCGGCCAAGAAGCAGGGGGGTGTGGGAACGGCGGTGGATGTGCCGCTGGGCCACAAGGACGCAGCGTTTGTGCGCAGCCACTTTGACGCGATGGAGGCGCGCATCAGCGATGCACCGCGTGCCGACGAGATTGTGGTGGCCGTGGTGGTCACCGACAGTGGCCGGCCGCTGGCCCGCATCGGTGGCCTGAGGGTCGACCAGATCCGGGGCGAGGACGGCTTGCGCTGAGCCCGCCCACCATTGCCAGTTTCAAGCGCTATCGTTCGCCCGTTATGGTTCGCCCGTTTTCTTTTCTTCAGAGGATCAACCCATGACCCGAATTTTCCTGGCAGCCAGCCTGCTATCGCTTGCCACCTTGTCCACCGCAGCGCTGGCCCAGGGCGTGATCAAGATCGGCGAGGTCAACAGCTACAAGGTGCAGCCCGCCTTTCTGGAGCCCTACAAAAAAGGCATGGAACTGGCGGTGGAAGAGATCAATGCCGCAGGCGGCCTGAACGGCAAAAAAGTGCAGCTCATCACCCGCGACGACAACGGTGCACCGGGTGATGCGGTGCGTGCGGCCGAAGAGTTGGTCTCGCGTGAACAAGTGGATGTGCTGACCGGTGGGTTCCTCAGCAACATCGGCCTGGCACTGACCGACTTTGCCAAGCAGAAGAAGTTTTTCTACCTGGCATCCGAGCCGCTCACCGACAAGATCGTCTGGCAGAACGGCAATAAATACACCTACCGGCTGCGCACGTCCACCTACATGCAGAGTGCGATGCTGGTGCCCGAGGCCGTCAAGCTGAAGAAAAAGCGCTGGGCCGTGGTGTATCCCAACTACGAGTACGGCCAGAGTGCGGTGGCCACCTTCAAGGCGCTGTTGAAAGCCGCCCAGCCCGACGTGGAGTTTGTGGCCGAGCAGGCGCCGCCGCTGGGCAAGCTGGACGCCGGCAGCGTGGTGCAGGCGCTGGCCGATGCCAAGCCGGATGCGATCTTCAACGTGCTGTTCGGTGCTGACCTGAGCAAGTTTGTTCGCGAGGGCAATACCCGGGGCCTGTTCCAGGGCCGCGAGGTGGTCAGCATGCTCACCGGCGAGCCCGAGTACCTGGACCCGCTGAAAGACGAAACCCCCAACGGCTGGGTCGTCACCGGCTACCCCTGGTACGGCATCCAGACACCCGAGCACAAGGCGTTTTTCCTGGCCTACCACCGCAAGTACAACGACTATCCGCGGCTGGGATCGGTGGTGGGCTACACGGCGATCCACTCGTTGGCAGCCGGCATCCGCAAAGCCAAGAGCACCGAGACTGAAAAGCTGGTGGCCGCCTTCAAGGGTCTGGAGCTGATGACCCCGTTTGGCAAGACGGTGTACCGCGCGCAAGACAACCAAAGCACGATGGGCGCTTATGTGGGTAAGACCAAACTGGACAAGGGCAAAGGCACGATGGTGGATTACGTTTACCTCGACGGTGCCAAGTACCAGCCCAGCGATGCCGAGGTGAAAAAACTGCGCCCGGCGGACTGATTTTGCCCCCTCCCCCTGGCAGGGGGAGGGTTGGGGTGGG
>JANOBL010000676.1:0-4033 GCA_031411635.1 Betaproteobacteria bacterium | reverse complement strand
ACGCACATGCGCCCCGAGCGCACCAGGTAGACGGCGTATTGCTCACGCAGCCGGTCCACCTGCGCGGGCGTCAGGCCGGTGTAGCTGAACATGCCCCGCTGGCTGAGGAAATAACCGAAGTCGCGCCCCGGCACCTTGGCCTTCAGCACCGCGTAAAGCTTCTTGCGCATCGCCAGGATGCGCTCGCGCATCGCGCCGAGTTCGGTTTCCCACTCAATCCGCAGTCCGGGGTCGGTCAACACCGTCGCGACGATCTGGCCGCCGTGGATCGGCGGGCTCGAGTAGTTGCGCCTTACCGTGAACTTCATCTGGCCGAGCACGTTGACGGCCTGCGCCGCGTCGGGGCACACCACGCTGAGCGCGCCGCAGCGTTCGCCGTAGACGCTTATGCTCTTCGAGAACGAGTTGGCGATGAAGAAGCTCACGCCGGCGCTGGCCAAGGCGCGCACCGCGAACGCGTCGGCTTCGATGCCGTCACCAAAGCCCTGGTAAGCGAGGTCGAGGTAGGGGATCAGCTCACGCTCGCGCAGCACCGGGATCAGTGCATCCCATTGCGCGGCGGTCAAATCCACGCCGGTGGGGTTGTGGCAGCAGGCATGCAGCAGCACGATGCTGCGCGCCGGCAAGGCGCGCAGGCAGGCCAGCATGGCGTCAAAACGCACACCACCGGTGGCGGCGTCGTAGTACGGGTAGGGGTTGACCTCAAACCCGCTGCCCTCAAACATCGAGCGGTGGTTGTCCCAGGTGGGATCGCTGACCCACACACCGGCTTGCGGCAGCCATGTCTTCAAAAAATCGGCCCCCACCTTCAGCCCGCCCGACGAGCCCACGGTCTGGACCGTCGCCACCCGGCCGGCGCTGATGGCGGGATGGTTGTCGCCCAGCAACAACCGGCTCACCTGGGCGCGGCAAACGGCGTCACCCTCCATCGGCAAATAAGGTTTGGCGCCGCCGGCGGCCAGCATGCGCTGCTCGGCCGCCAACACGCTGGGCAGCACTGGCAAGCGGCCCTGCTCGTCAAAGTAGATGCCGATCGACAGGTTCACCTTGGCCGGCCGCACATCGGCGTTGTAGGCATCGACCAGCGCAAAGATCGGGTCGCCGGCATAGGGCTGCACATGTTCAAACATCGAGGGCTCTCCTGGGATGGGCCTTCGAGATTATCCGGTGCCGGCCGGGGCCGGCCTGGCCGGGCGGGACACGCGCTACAGCACGGCTTCGATGTCGGCGGCCAGTTTGGCGGGTGCGTCCTGCGGTGCGTAGCGGCGGATCACCTGGCCGTCCCGGCCGATCAGAAACTTGGTGAAGTTCCATTTCACCGACTTGCTGCCCAGCAGCCCCGGCGCCTCCTTGCACAGCCACTGGTACAGCGGGTGGGCGTTGCCGCCATTGACCTCCACCTTGGCCATCATCGGAAAGCTCACACCGTGGTTGAGCTGGCAAAACGCCGCGATCTCTTCGTTGCTGCCCGGGTCTTGGCGGCCAAACTCATTGCTGGGGAAACCCAGCACCACCAGGCCCCGGCTGCGGTAGCTTTGCCAGAGCGTTTCCAGGCCGCCAAACTGCGGCGTAAAACCACACTCGCTGGCGGTGTTGACGATCAACATCACCTGGCCCGCATACGCCGACAACGCCACCGGGCGGCCCTGGATGTCAATGGCCTCAAAATCGCTGATGTTGGTGTCGGCCATGGCGTTTGTCCGTGGAGTCTGTCCGTTGAGCAAGCGCAGGCCTGGTGGCTGCGCGCCGCATCGTATCCCCAAGTTCATTCCCCCCGCACGGTTGACGGCTTGACGCCGCTGCCCCGAAGATCACCCAGGCAGCACCCGACCGTGCCGCCGCCAGCCCCCACAGACACGGCCCATGCCCGCACCCATCCCGGTTGCCATCCTCGGATTCAGCACCCCCGACCGCCAAGACCTGGCGGCCTCGCTGCAACGCACCGCCCGGCGCATACCGGCCTACAACACGGTGCTGGGCGTTGACGATGCCCGCTTTGTGGTGGCCGATGCCGACCATGCCGAGGTGATGGCGCTGCTGCAGGCACTGGGCCGCACCCATGACGCGGTGTTGATCCACGGCCTGGCAGACGGTGGCTTGATCGATCCGGCGCTGGTGCTGCACCAACTCGATTCTTTGCAGGCCCACAGCCCCGCACCACCGATAGCGGCGATCAAGGCGTCTGCAGCAAAACCCGCAGCGGCCGCCCAGGTGGTGGTGGCCGCGGCCATGCCCGAGGCAGCCAGTGCAGCAGCCGCCGCACCGTTGCCGGCGCCGCGCCGCCCCAGCCCCTGGCGCAAGGCGCATGACGACGCACGCCAACGGCGCCAGGCAGCCCAGGTGCCCAAGCCGATGCCCCGGGTGCTGCTGGTGGATGACAGCGAGATTGCGTTGCACTTCTTGCGCCGCCAGCTTGAGCGCTACGGCGTGGAAACCGATCTGGCGCGGCACAGCGACCGGGCGCTCGACCTGCTGTCGCACCATCCCTACGGCCTGGTGTTTCTGGACCTGGACCTGGGCGACGATAGCCGGGTGGACGGCCTGACGCTGTGCCACCAGATCCGCCACCGGCTGCAGCACCCGGGCGGCCGCACACCGGCGGTGGTGATGGTGTCGGCCTTTCACGACCCGGTGCACCAGGTGCGTGGCACCTTGGCCGGGGCCGACGCCTACCTGGGCAAGCCGCTGGACCCGGCGGCGCTGGAACAGGTGATGCGCCGGCTGGGCCTGGTGGGGCCGTCGCTTGTGAGCGGCCCATTGCCGGTACCGGTGCCGCGCTGACGCCACAAACGCTCGCCACAAACGCTTGCAACAAACGCTCAATGCCGGTCCGAGCGGGCGATGGCCAGCAGCCGCTCCACCTCGTCGCGGTGCAGCACGCTGTTGCGCTGGTGCCAGCGGCGGATCAGCGCCATCGCGCAAGCCACGGTCAGCCCGAACACCGCGATCGCGATGAAAGCCGACAAACCCAGCCGCGTCATGCCGGTGTAAAACGCGCCCAGGCCCAGGATGCAGGCCTGCTCGTTGAAGTTCTGCACGGCAATCGACCGGCCCGCGCCCATCAGGTTGTGGCCCCGGTGCTGCAGCAGCGCGTTCATCGGCACGATCAAAAAGCCGCACATCGCGCCCAGCACGATCAAGAACGGCGCCGCCACCCACAGGTTGGTCACCGCGTCCAGCCCGATCATCAGGATGCCGATCACGATGCCCAGCGGCAGCACCGCCACCGCGCGGTCCAGCTTCATGTAAGCCGAGGCCAGCAGCGCACCGACCACCGAGCCCACGATCACCACGCCGGCCAGGTTGGACGCCTGCGTTGTGCCATAGCCCAGCGCGGCGGCGGCCCAGGCAAATACGATCACCCGCAAGTTGCCAAACACGCCCCACAGCAAGGTGGTGGTGGCCAGCGAGATCTGGCCCAGCTTGTCGGCCCACAGGCGCCGGTTGCATTGCGAAAAATCGGCGATCAACAGCGCCGGGTTGGCCGAGATCGGCTGCAGCGGTGCCTCGGTGCGCGGGATGTTGAGGTTGAACAGCGCGGCGATGATGTAGACGAGGATCATCGTGGCGATCGCCGCCTCGGGCGGGGTGTCGATGCCGCTGTTTATCCACGGCATGTCAAAGCCAAGCAGCATGGGCGCGATCTTGGGCCCCACCAACTGCCCACCCACCAGGATGCCCAGGATGATCGAGGCAATCGTCAGCCCCTCGACCCAGCCATTGGCCTTGACAAGCTGCGACGGTGGCAGCAACTCGGTCAGGATGCCGTACTTGGCGGGCGAATACGCCGCCGCGCCCAGCCCCACCACCGCATAAGCCAACAACGGGTGGCTACCAAACAGCATCATCAAACAGCCCACCACCTTGATGACGTTGGACGCAAACATCACCCGGCCCTTGGGCGCGGCATCGGCGATGGCGCCGACAAAAGGCGCCCGCAGCACAAATAACAGCGCCAAAATCGGCGCCAGCGCCGGGGTATGCCAGGGCGGCGCGTGGTTTGACTTGAGGAAATCGATAGCCGCCACCACCA
>JANOBL010000675.1:0-3472 GCA_031411635.1 Betaproteobacteria bacterium | reverse complement strand
CGACTTCAGGGATTTGCGCAGGCGTATCCCGACATCGCATTGAACCTGTCGGCCGCGCACACACACAGCGACTTTGAGCTGGGCCAAGCGGACATCGACATTCGCTACGGGCTGCCAAATTGGCCGGACCTCGTGGTCGAGCCGCTGTTCGAGGAACGCATCCTCCCGCTCGCGAGTGCCGCCTTCATTCAAGAGCATCGCTTGAGGCGGCCCGAGCACCTTCTCCGCGTCAAGCTGATTCAAAGCAACGTCAGCGTCGTTCAGTGGTCGGACTGGTTCTCGGCGTTCACCGACAAGCGTGCGCCGGAACGGTTCGCGGTGCGTTTCGATCGGGCTCAAATGTCGATCGAAGCGGCCGCCCAGGGGCTTGGTGTGGCCCTCGAAAGTGCGACGATCGCGGCGGGCCACCTAGCAGAGGGCAGGCTCAAGCCGGTGTTTGGCATGGAAACGGCGGTCCGCGTGAAGGCGCACTTCGCCGTGTACCCCGCCCGGCACGCCAAGCGGCCTCCGGTCGAGGCGTTCCTTGTGTGGCTTCACGGCGAAGCCGCAAGCGCCGGAGTCGCTTGACGGCGACAGGACGTTCATGGGTCCGCGGCCAAGGACAGTCGTGACGGGGAACATAGCGAGGCAGCAAAGCGGTCGGAGGCTCAGAAGTATTGACTTCGAGCGCCGTTTCGCCTGGTAGACGCTGGCTCAGCGGCCTCAGCGCTGCCGCGAAGTGGGGGGCGCGCTTCCAGGCGATGCCTGGCATGGACTCGCAGGTCCGCAGCGATGCGGCCAGCCGCCGGTCAAGCAGTCAGTTCCAAGTCTCGATTACCCTGCTGTCGTCGCGCAACCCAAGACCGGCTTCTGCCGCACGGCAGAAGCGCTCATGAGCGATCGCAAGCAATGGGAGCTGCGCGCCGCAGACCTCCCCCGCCGACGCCACCAGCCCGCTGTCTTTGACGAAGATGTTGATGGCGCTCGTGACTTCGACGTCGGTAGCGGCGACCATGCGAGGGCCTCGGTCCGACAGCATCCACGAGCCGGCCGCACCCTTCTCGACAAGTTGAAGCACGGCGGCCGGATCGAGCTCCAGCGAGCGCGCAAGACTGAGTGCTTCGGCGGCCGCGACAATGTGGACCGAGCAGAGGTGCTGATTGACCACCTTGATGCTTTGCCCGTCGCCCAGCCGTTGACCCGTGACGCGCACGGTGCCCATGGCCTCGAGCACTGGCGAAGCGGCCGCAACGTCATCGGGTTCGCCGGCTGCGAAGATGACCAGCTCACCGGTCCTTGCGCGCGCGACACCGCCCGTCACCGGGGCATCGACGACGCGCGCGCCCGAAAGCCGCAGAACTTCGCCTTGGTCGCGCACGGATTGCGGACCGACGGTAGACATGATCAACCACAACTGCCCTTGCACCGCCTCCGACACCCGGTCGATGAGTCCGGCCAGTTGATCCGGCGTGGCGACCATGACGACGACGACATCGGCAGTCGGCGCACCTGAGAAGCTGTTGACCGTCTCAATACCGCTCGACTTCGCGTTCGCGATGACGGCTGCCGATACGTCGACGCCAGTGACTTCATGTCCTGCGCGCTGTATCTGCAGAGCCATCGGCAACCCGATGGCGCCAACGCCTATAAAAGTGACCTTCATCGTCTTCCCCCTCAGCCAATCACCTTAATGTTGCAGCCGATAGCTGAACTCCGCAAGTGATAGTGATGCGTCGCTTCGACGAAAAGGTGCATCGCACCAAGCGCCGAACCGCTGAGCCGTCGAACCCGTACGGCTGGCAGCTTCACCGGGTCGACGACGGCGAAGCTGCCAGCAATGTGGGCTTCGGGAAGATTTTGGTCGGCGATTGTCCGTAGCTGGGTATAGACGCCAGTCGCGACTCGCCAAACACGTTGATGGCGCGCATCGCGCCGCTCCGCAAATGGCCTTGCACGGCCGGTAGCGCAACGATGCCCAGCTCGACCTGTGCGTTGATGACGGTCGGCCAGTCGCCAGGTGGAAGACGGTTGCATTCCCGCCGGGTGTCCCCGAGGGCTGCTTCGTTTGCGTCAACTGGCCGACTTGATACCCACCGTTGGCGCATGCCGGCAAATGGCCGAGTGGCGCCCGCCAAGCACTGAATTTCTACGTCAGCAACGTGGCCCATGGGAGCCCTCCGTAGGGGCCTGCATTGGACGTCACCATGGGCCCCGTCGGTACGGGCGCCCTGGCCCCCAAAATGCTTGCGCCGCGCTTGCGCACCAAGCCGAACAGGCCTGGAATTGTTCTCTGCTACTGCGGTCCTGAATCGCAGCCTGCTGGGCATGCACCAACTGCGCCCCAGGTTCGGCAAAGAAGCCAAAGCAACAACCAACCCGATGCGCTTGAAAACCACTGGGTTCAAGGCCAGCGATCAGTCCGGATCAGGCCGGTCCGCCGCATCCTGGTGCCCCGACATCTCGGCCCCCGCATCGGGTGCCAGCCGCCGGTACCACAGCACCGAAGCCAGCGAGATCACACCGATCGCGGCAAACGCGCGGCTGAAATCCACCGCCAGCAGATCGCTGCGGCCTGCCGCCGTGCGTGAGCCGTCCAGCAGCATCGCCGCCACCGCCACACCTGCCGCCAATGACAATTGCTGCACCACGCCTACCAGCGAGGTGGCGCGGCTGAGTTGCCCGGCCTGCACCTCGGCATAGGCCAGCGTATTCAGGCTGGTGAACTGCAGCGAGCGGAAAAACCCGCCCACCAGCAGTACGCCCATGATCAGCAGCGCCGGCGTGTGCTGCGTGAACAGCGCCAGCACCACGATCATCGCGCTGCTTATCCAGGCGTTGATGCACAGCACCTGGCGGAAGCCCCAGCGCTGCAGGATGGGCGCGGCGGTGAGCTTCATCGTCACCGCGCCCACGGCGGACGTGAAGGTCAGCGTGCCCGACTGGAAGGCGCTCAAACCAAAGCCCACCTGCAGCATCAGCGGCAGCAAAAACGGCATTGCACCCGCTGCCACCCGGAACAACAGCCCACCCACCAGCGTGATGCGAAAGCTGGCGATGCGCAGCAAACCCAGGTCGATGATCGGGTGGGCGGCGCGGCTGGCGTGGCGCACGTACAGCGCCAGCAGGCCGGCGCCGGCCGCCATCATCAGCAGCGCAAGCCAGCCGTTGCCCGAGCGCCCACCCAGCAAGGTGAAGCCGACGATGCCCAGCGCCAGGCCGCCGCCGGTGAGCAAAAAGCCCGGCAGGTCCAGCGGGCGCACGGTCTCGGCGCGCACCTGCGGCACCAGCCACAGCGCCAGCGCCAGGCCGATCAACCCCACCGGCACGTTGAGCCAGAAGATGCCGCGCCAGTGGTAGTAAGTGGTGATGAAGCCACCCACCGGCGGGCCCAGGATGGGCGCAAACAAGGTGGGGATGCCCAGCCAGGCTATCGCAGACACCATCTCGCGCTTGGGGATCACACGCAGCAGGATCAGCCGGCCCACCGGCAGCA
>JANOBL010000674.1:0-1982 GCA_031411635.1 Betaproteobacteria bacterium | reverse complement strand
TTATTCACCGGCCATCGCCGCGCCGCTGGGGCTGCGGCTGCCGGTGTATCCGGTCAAGGGTTATTCGATCACGGTGCCGATCAGCGATGCCACGGCTGCGCCCGAATCCACCGTGATGGACGAGACCCACAAGGTAGCCGTCACTCGCCTGGGCGACCGGATTCGGGTGGGTGGCACCGCCGAGTTGGCCGGCTTTGATTTGCGGCTGCACGAACCGCGCCGCCGCACCTTGGAACATGTGGTGACCGACCTGTTTCCCGATGGGGGCGACGTGAGCAAGGCCACGTTCTGGTGCGGCCTGCGGCCGATGACGCCCGATGGCACGCCCATCGTCGGCCCCAGCAAGTACCCCAATTTGTACCTGAGCACCGGCCACGGCACGCTGGGCTGGACCATGGCTTGCGGCACCGCCAAGCTGATCGCCGATGTGATCTCGGGCCGCAAGACCGACATCCCGCTGGACGGCTTGACGCTGGCGCGCTACGGCTGAACGGGGCGCGTGAACGGCGGCGGCAGCAGACCCGCTGCCTACAATCCCGCGCCATGGCCCTCCCACCCAAACAAGCGCCTGGCCGCTACGGCGAAGCCTCGATCCGTGTCCTCAAAGGCCTGGAGCCGGTCAAACAACGGCCGGGCATGTACACCCGCACCGACACCCCGCTGCACATCGTGCAAGAGGTGATCGACAACGCCGCCGACGAGGCCTTGGCCGGCTTCGGCAAACGCATCGCCGTGACCCTGCATGCCGATGGATCGGTGAGTGTGGACGACGATGGGCGCGGCATCCCGTTTGGCCTGCACCCCGAAGAACAGGTGCCGGTGCTGGAGATCGTGTTCACCCGCCTGCATGCCGGTGGCAAGTTTGACAAAGGCGCGGGTGGGGCTTACAGCTTCTCGGGCGGCCTGCACGGCGTGGGGGTCAGCGTGACCAATGCGCTGGCGCGGCGGTTGCAAGTGACAGTCTGGCGCGAAGGCCAGATGGCCAGCCTGGTTTTTGCCGGCGGCGATGTGATCGAGCCTTTGGTGCTGCGCAAAGCCGGTGCCGGTGAGCGCAGCGCGGCCGGACAGGGCATCAGCGACCGCAAAACCGGCACCAGCGTGCGGGTGTGGCCGGATGCAAAGTACTTTGACACCACCGACTTGCCGCGCAACGAGTTGACGCACTTGCTGCGCAGCAAAGCGGTGCTGATGCCGGGTGTGACCGTGACCTTGGCACATGAAAAATCCGGCGATCTGCAAACCTGGGTTTACCAAGGCGGCCTGACGGATTACCTCAGCCAGGGCCTGGCAGCCGACCCCATCATCCCGTTGTTTGAAGGCGCGGGTTATGCCACCGGCGCCGAGAGCGAGAACTTTGCTGAGGGCGAAGGCGTGGCCTGGGTGCTGGGCTTTACCGAAGAGGGTGGTGTGCTGCGTGAGAGCTACGTCAACCTGATCCCCACGGTGGCCGGCGGCACCCACGAGAGTGGTTTGAAGGACGGCTTGTTCGGCGCCGTCAAGAGCTTCATCGAGCTGCATGCGCTGCTGCCCAAAGGCGTAAAACTGATGCCCGAGGATGTGTTCTCGCGCGCCAGCTTTGTGCTGTCGGCCAAGGTGCTGGACCCGCAGTTTCAGGGCCAGATCAAAGAGCGTTTGAACAGCCGCGATGCACTGCGCCTGGTCAGCCAGTTCACCCGCCCGCCGCTGGAGCTGTGGCTGAACGGCCATGTGGAACTGGGCAAAAAACTGGCCGATCTGGTGATCCGCCAGGCCCAGACCCGGCAGCGCGCCAGCCAAAAAGTGGAAAAGCGCAAAGGCTCGGGCGTGGCGGTGCTGCCTGGCAAGCTGACCGATTGCGAAAGCCGCGACCTGGGCCTGAACGAAGTGTTTCTGGTGGAGGGCGACTCGGCCGGCGGCTCGGCCAAGATGGGCCGCGACAAAGAGACGCAGGCCATCCTGCCGCTGCGTGGCAAGGTGCTCAACGCCTGGGAGGTGGAGCGCGA
>JANOBL010000673.1:0-10598 GCA_031411635.1 Betaproteobacteria bacterium | reverse complement strand
CGCGCTTTCTGGATCGGCCATGCCAGCAGCTATGTCGAACTCGATGGACTGCGTCTGCTGCTGGACCCGGTGTTTGCCGAACGGGTCTCGCCGCTGCCGATCGGGCCGCGGCGTTTCCATCCGCCGCCGATCACGCTGGCCGAGCTGCCGCCCATCGACGCCGTGCTGATCTCGCACGACCACTATGACCACCTGGACATGGACGCGGTGCGCCACTTGGGCCAGCGCGGCGCACGGTTCTTTGTGCCGCTGGGCATCGGTGCCCATCTGGAACATTGGGGCGTGCCGCCGGCCCAGATCGAAGAGCTGGAATGGTGGCAGCAGCGCACGCTGCGGGGGGTGCAAATCGTCTGCACACCGACACGCCACTATTCGGGCCGAGGCTTGAGTGACCGCAGTGCCACGCTGTGGTCAAGCTGGTCGGTGATCGGTCCGCAGCACCGCATCTTCTACAGCGGTGACACCGGCTACGGCACGCACTTCCAGCAGATCGGTGCACGCTTCGGCCCGTTCGACATCGCCTTCATCAAGATCGGTGCCTATGGCCCCGGCGCCTCGTGGATCGACATCCACATGCCGCCCGAACAATCGGTGCAAGCGCACCGCGACCTGCGTGCCAAGCGTCTGTTCCCGGTGCACTGGTCCACCTTCAATCTGGCGTACCACGATTGGGACGAGCCGATCCGCCGCACGGTGGCCGAAGCGCGCCGAACCGGGGTTGAGCTGGTGACACCCCGGCTGGGTGAGTGGGTGGATGCAGACCGCGAGTTTCAGTCGACGCCGTGGTGGCAGGCTGTGCGCTGAGGCTGGCCGCCCCTTGCCCGATGCTGCGCCGCTGGTGCAGCCTCCCCACAGCCTCATCACTCGGTCAGGGCCGTCGCCGGGCCGGTGACGCCTAACGCGCAAACCGCGCGTTCCAGCGTGTGAGGCAGATTCATCCAGTGCCGTTCTGCCCGCGGTTTCACCGTGGATACCGCACGCCCGTGTTTGGCAATATTACCCAGGCCAGCATGCACCAAGACCGGCACCTGGTCATTCACGCGGGCGGCCAGATCGCGCTGCAGGGCCCTGCAAACCAAGCGCCAGCACACACCCGAATCACCTGATTCTCATAGGTGAAACGCAGCATTCCGACCGGTGAATCCGGGCCGCTGCGCGGCTGACCAAAACGGTGCACCAGCGCACTGCCTGACTGCCAATCCATTCAATCGCCGCAGACGCCGGCGGCGAATCGGCAATTGCCAGACAAGCGCTTCCCATTGCTTGTGGATGCGTGTGATTGGGATGACCCCTACATTCATTTCACGCCGATCGATCAAACCCTCATTCAAGACGGCACTCAATCCTGAATACCGCGACAAGGAAATCACCATGACCACCATTCAATCGACCGGAGCAGCGTTGTGAGCAACCCAGCAGTGGCCGTGGTCAGTGGCGGATCGCGCGGCATTGGCCGTGCGGTTTGCCTGGCATTGGCGCGCGGCGGCTATTCAATCGCGTATTGCTACCAGGCCGAGAAAGACGAGGCCTTCAATACCCGCCGAGAGATTGAATCACTGGGCATGCAAGCACTGGCACATCGCTGCGATGTGGCCGATCCGGCGCAATGCGATGGTTTCATTGCCGCCGTTCTCGATCGCTTCCAGCGCATCGACGTGCTTGTCAATTGCGCCGGCATCACCCGCGATGGCAGCCTGGTCTCGATGACGCAGCAGGCCTGGGACGATGTGATTGCCACCAATCTCGGCGGCGTGTTCAGCTTGAGCCGTGCCGCGGTATTTCATTTCATCAAAAACCGCGCCGGCGCCATCGTCAATCTGTCGTCGGTCTCGGGTGTTTACGGCAATGCGCGCCAGACCAATTACTCGGCATCCAAGGCCGGCATCATCGGTTTCACCAAGGCACTGGCCAAGGAAGTGGCCCGCTACGGCGTGCGCGTCAATGCCGTGGCACCCGGGTTCATTGAAACCGACATGACCGCCAAATTGAGCGACAAGGCCAGTGCCGCGATGCGCGAGCGCATTCCGCTCAATCGTTTTGGCCAGGCCGACGAAGTGGGCCGGCTGGTGCGTTTTCTGGCATCACCCGAGTCCAGCTATATCACCGGCCAGGTGATACAGATCGACGGCGGCATCGCCCTCTGACGGGATTGAGGCCCACATCATGCCCAGCGATACCTCCACCCTGGCCCGAGCGGTGCGCAGCTTCGACAGCGCGCAGCGGCTGGCACCGTCACGCTGGCGGTTCGACTGGCTGTTTGCGGCCGGTGACACGTCTTTTGCAGGGCATTTTCCGCACCACCCGATTCTTCCGGGCGTGTTTCTGCTCGAAATGGCGCAGCGCGCCGCCGAATGGGCATTGCGGCAAAGCCTGGGCGCCACCTGGCGCATCAGCCGGGTGCAACGCATGCGCTTCACCGCGCCGGTGCAGCCGGGCGACCGCTGCGCCTTGCGCCTGGACTGGGACGCTGCGTCGGGCACCGACCTGCCGAACGTGCAGCCGGTCGTGATACGGGTGGGCTTCAGCAAGGGCGACACCGCCGTGGCCAGTGGCGAGCTGTGCGCGGTACGCGCCGGGGTGGCCGCATGAACCACGATCCCTTGCACATCCTGCGCACGATGCCGCACGGCCACCCGATGCTGCTGATCGACGCTGTATCGCTGCCGGCTGACGCTTCCGGCTCGGTGGTCGACTGCGCCATCGGCTTCAAGAACATCACGTTCAACGAGCCTTGCTACAGCCATGCGGCGGATGCCACGTCGCTGCAGCAGCTCGCCTATCCGCTGGCCTTGCTGGTTGAATCGTTTGGGCAGAGCGCTGGCCTGCTGCTGGCGCAGCGCGGATTTCTGGCGGCGGCGCGCAGCAGTTTTGCCGTCGTTTTCGCCGAGTTTCGCGATATCGAGATCGTTGGCGACGCCTACCCCGGCGACCGCCTGTGCCATTCGGTGCAGATCGAGCAATGTCACGGGCCACTGGCCGTGCTGAGCGGCAGCAGCCATGTCGGCAAGCGCGAGATCGTGCGCTTTGGCCGGCTCACCGCGCTGCGCGTTGCCACCCGGGGCGCCACATGAGCATGCTGCAGCCGGTGCACATCGTCGGCCTGGGCGCGCTGTCGCCGGCCGGGTCGGATGTGCGCGGCTTCTGGCGTGCGTTGTTCGATGCACCCTGCGCGCCCCGGCGCGATGCGGTGCCCGGCTTCCCGGCTGGCAGCGGATCGATGCAGCACGGCTATATCGCCCAGACTGCCGACACTGCGGAAACTGCCCAAGCGGCCAACGACGGTGCGTGCACGCTGAGCCGGTTCGACATCCTGGCGCTGGGCGCGATGCAGGAAGCACTGGCCGATGCCGCGTCGCGTGGCCTGAACCTGGCGCAGGCGCATGTGGGCTTGATCGTGGGCACCGCGGCGGGTGAAGCCGATCTGGCCGAGCACGCCCGCCACACCGGCGCCACCGCCACGCTGGCTGCCTGCCACGCCTACCACGGCGTGGACCACCTGATCGACCTGCTGCCGCTGCCGATGCACGGCCCGGCGTTCTCGATCTCGAACGCCTGCGCCGCCGGCCTGTACGCGATTGCCCATGGCGCCGACATGATTGCGGGCGGTGTTGCCGACGCGATGCTGGTGGTGGGGGTTGAGGTGCTGTCGCGCGTCACCCAGGCCGGGTTTCAGAAGATGACCGCGCTCGACCCCGATAGCTGCCGGCCCTTCGATGCGGCGCGCAATGGCACGGTGCTGGGCGAAGGCGCGTCGGCCGTGCTGCTGGTCTCGCAGGCGCTGTTGTCAAGCAGCGCCGCCCGCAGCTACTGCAGCGTGCGCGGCGCCGGCTTTAGCTGCGATGCCCACCATCCCACCGCGCCGCGGCCGGATGGCCAAGGCATCCGCCAGGCCGTGCAGCGCGCGCTGGCGGCCGCCAGCATAGTGCCGGACCAGAACGATCTGGTCGTGCCCCACGGCACCGGCACGCCGATGAACGACCGCATCGAAGGGCAGATGCTGGCGCAGTTGCTCGGCAGCAAGCTGCCAGCGGTGGAACTGATGCCGATCAAGGCGCACATCGGTCACTGCGCCGGTGCGTCGGGCACCTTCTCGGTGGTGGCCGCGGCGCAGGCCCTGGCCATGGGCGAGGTGCCACCGGCGCTGCACCTGCACCGGGCGCCGGGCCAGGCCGGCGCTGATTGCGCATTGCAATTTCGCGCCGTCAGGCAAGCCTTGCCACGGCGTGCCTGCCATGCGCTGGTCAACGCCTATGGTTTTGGCGGCAACAACGTCTCGATGGTGTTGCAGGGAGACCAGCATGCGTAGCGCCTGCTTGAGCGCCATCAGCGCACTGGCCCCGGGTGGCATGGTCGACTGGTGCAGCGGCGTTGCGCCGCACCCGCTGTGCGCCGCTGTCCTGCTGCAGCAGCGCCAGGACAGCGCCGACTGGTTCGACGCCAAGTCTGCGTTGCCCGGCATCCGCCACCGCTACTTGAGCGACGCCACCCGCTTCAGCCTGGCGGCGGCGCTGCGCTGCCGCGGCCAAGTGCACCGCGACAGCGCCGATGAACAACGCGGTGTGTTTGTCGGCACCTCGGTGGCCGACCACGCGGTGCGCTGCGACTTCGACCAGACCGCGCTGCAACTGGGCGCCGACGGCCTCAACACCGTGGCCGCGCCCAATATGTCGGCCAACATCGTCGCCGCGCATGTGGCCATCGCCTGCCAGGCACGCAGCTTTTCAACCACGTTGACCAGCGCCGGCCTGGCCGGCTTCGAGGGCCTGTACCTGGGCCTGCAGGCAATCGCCACCGGCCGCGCAGACCAGGTGCTGTGCATCGCCACCGAAGCAGCGGTGCCCGGTAGCTGCGTGCTGCCCGGCGCTCTGGCGCTGCAGCTTGACGCCGCGCAAGCCGTTCCCCAACCCGGCCCACAACCCGGCCCACAACCCGGCCCAAAACCCGGCTCACAACCCAGCCTGCGCGCGCTGGCCTGGGGCCGGGTCGACGGCCGGGCCAACCTGGCCACGCAGCGGCTGGCCGATGCAGCGCTGGGCCTGCCGCAGGCGCAAACCCGCGGCGCGCGCATCGTGCGCATCGTCGAGCGCTCGGCGCAAGGCCGGGCCAACGCCGACCTCTGCCTGCTCGCACTGGCGGGCCTGGGCCTGCCGCACACCGACATCGGCGTCGCCGGCATTGGCTCGTTCGAGCCCCTGCTGCGCGCCGCACCCTGGCTGACGGCCGAGCAGCCTGTCTTGTTGCTCGCCGTTTACCGACGCCGCTTCCTGGCGTTTTTTGTCCTCCCGCAACCCTTGCACTGAAAGCCAATCATGAACATCGCCATCGACAAAACCCAGCAACAAGCCCTGATCAAGCAAATCGTCTCCGACATCCTTGAAATCGAAGTCGCCGACATGACGCCGACCAGCTTGTTCAAGGAAGACCACGACGCCGATTCGCTGCGCGCGATCGAGATCCTGGCCAGCCTGGAAAAAGCCTACGGCATCGAGATCCCGCAAGACGCGCTGGCGCGCATGGTCAATCTCGACGGCGTTTATGCCGTCGTGAGCGAAGCCGCCGGCTGGGCCGACTGAACGCCCACCCGGAGCACCAGCGTGCGACGCGTCGTCATCACCGGTATTGGCGCTGTCACCAGCGTGGGCCTGGGTGTGAAAGCCTTTGCCCAGGCGCTGCGCGACGGCGTCTGTGGGGTCTCGGACATCAGCTCGTTCGACACCACCGGCTTTGCCACCCACAGGGGCTGCGAGGTGCGGGGCTTCGAGCCCAGCCATTGGATGCACCGCGTCGACAGCGCCAGCCTGGGCAAGGCCGCGCAGTTTGCAGTCGCCGCCGCGGCGATGGCGGTCGAAGACGCCAGGATCGGCGCGCAGCGCCTGCACGACAGCCGCTGCGGCGTGTCGATCGGCACCACCGACGGTGAGTCCCAGGTCATCGACCGGCTGACCGAGCAGGCGCTGCGCGGTGGCTACGCATCGATCTCGCCCGAGCTGGTGCGGCAGGTGCCGTCGCACCACATGTCGTTTGCGGTGGCGCGCGAGCTGGGCCTGCGCGGCGGCGCGGTGACGATGCCCACCGCCTGTTCGGCCGGCAACTATGCCATTGGCTATGCCTACGACAGCATCGTGTTGGGTGACACCGACCTGATGCTGTGTGGCGGCGCCGATTCGATCTGCCGCAAGACCTTTGCCGGCTTCTACCGCCTGGGCACGATTGCGCCCGAGGTCTGCCAGCCGTTCGACCGCGACCGCAAAGGCATTCTCACCGGCGAGGGTGCCGGCATGCTGCTGCTCGAATCACTGGACAGCGCGCTGGCACGCGGTGCCCACATCTATGCCGAGGTGCTGGGCTACGGCCTGAGCTGCGATGCCGACCACATGGTGGCGCCCAACAAGGCCAGCATCGCGCGCTGCATGGCGCTGGCCCACCGCAACGCCGGCATCACCGCCAGCGCGGTCGACTACATCTGTGCCCACGGCACCGGCACGGTGGCCAACGACATCACCGAGTCGGCGGCGATAGACCAGATCTTCGGCAGCGCCAAACCGCCGGTCTCGTCGATCAAATCGATGATCGGCCACACCATGGGGGCGGCCAGTGCGCTGGCCAGCATCGCCTGCGCGGTGGCGCTGGAGGACGGCTTCATCCCGCCCACCATCAACCACCGCGTGACCGACCCGCGCTGCGATCTTGACTGCGTGCCCAACCAGTCACGCCCGGCCGACTTGCGTGTGGTGCAGAACAACGGCTTCGCATTTGGCGGCAACAACGCGATCACGGTCTATGCCCGTTACGCGGGCCTGCCGCCGCTGAACGTCAGCAACCCCCGGAAGGAACCCGCATGACACCCACGATCGCCGTGCTTGGCTGGCAAGCCATCACGCCGCTGGGCCTGGGCGCCGACGCCCTGCGCAGCGGCGCGGCAGCCGCCGGCAAGCTGACACCGCAACACGGCGCGGCCCAGGACTTTCCCGACGACATCTGCTACCGCCCGGCCGATTTCGACGTCGCGGCCATCCTCGGCGCCAAAGGCATCCGCACGATGGACCGCACCACGGCGCTGGCGGTCTGCGCCGCCAAGCTGTTGAACGACAGCCATCCGATAGCCGCTGGGCTGGATTCAGAGCAGGTCGGCTTCGTCGTCGGCACCACCACCGGCAGCATCCGCAGCACCAGCGACTTCACCCGCGATTCACTGGTGCAGGATCGGCCCTTCCTGGTCAACCCGGCGCTGTTCCCGAACACGGTGATGAACTGCGCCGCAGGGCAATGCGCGATCCGGTTCAAGGCCCGCGCTGTCAACGCGACGATCTCGGGCGGGCGATTGAGCGGGCTGTTGGCGCTGAAGTATGCAAGCCAGGTGTTGCGCCGCGGCTATGCCCAGCGCTTGTTCACCGGCAGTGTGGAAGAGCTGTGCCCACAAAGCGCGTGGGCCCACCGCGCGCTGGTGCGCCATGGCAGCCGCCATGCGGTGCCGCTGGGCGAAGGGGTGGCGATGTTTGCGCTCGAGCGCGCAGACGCAGCGCGGTTGCGGGGCGTGGTGCCGGTGGCCGAGATCCTGGCGCTGCAGCACGGCCGCTGGTTCGACAGCGACAGCGACAGCAACAGCGGGCCAGGCGCGCTGCAAGGCGTGATCGATGGCATCACCGCAGCGCTGCGTGGTGTCGGTCTGCAGCCCGCTGTGATCGACGCTGCGGTGCTTTGCGGCGTGGCCGATGTCGCAAGCCGCAGGCTGGAGCAGGCCGCCGCCGAAACCCTGTTGCGGCCGGATGCCACGGTGCACGGCCTGCAATGGGTGGAGCGGGTGGGCGATACCTACAGCGCCAGCGTGTCGCTGGGCCTGGCGCAGCTTCTGGCGGCGCTGCAACCCGGCCAGTACGGCCTGGTCTTGATCGTTGGCGCCGACGGCCATGCCGGTTGCCTGGTGGTGCGGGTGCCTGACAACGGCGTGAACACAGTGAGGTCGACATGGAACTGCTGATCACCGGCTCGGCGATGGTGACGAGCGTGGGCGCCGACAAGGAGCGTTGCTTCGAAGGCCTGTGCGCCGGACGCTCAGGGCGCAAGCCGCTGCAGTCGTTTGCGCTGGACAAGTTCAATGTAGGTTATGCCTACGAGTTGAGCGACCGCCCGGGCCGCATCGACCGGCCGCTGCGCGCCAGCGAGCTGCTGGCCCGCAGCGTGGCCGCCGCGGCCCACGAAGCCCGGCTGCCCGCGGCCGGTGTGCGCTGGGGCGTGGTGGTGGGCACCGGGCTGCGCGAGCTGCGCTCGCTGGAGCTGTTCTGGACCGAGGGCATGCCGCTGACGGTGGACCAGCTTCACTTTGAGCAGGCGCTGAACCAGGCCCTGGGCAGCGCGGTGCCGGTGATCACGGTTTGCAACGCCTGTGCCGCGTCCAGTTTTGCGCTCGCGCTGGCCGAAGACCTGATCGCCGACGGCGCCTTCGACTGCGTGGTGGTCGGCGGCTGCGACACCATCACCGAGAGCATGTTTGGCCTGCTCGACCGGGTCAACCCGATGCACCCCGACCGCGTGCAGCCCTTTGACCGCGACCGCAAGGGCGTGTTGATGGGTGACGGTGCTGCCGCGGTGGTGGTGGAGAGCGTTGACCACGCCCGCCGGCGCGGTGTGGCGGGGCTGGCCACCGTGCGCTCGGTGGGCACGAGCTGCGATGCCCACCACGAGACCGCGCCGGACGTAGCCGGCATCGTGCGGGCGATGCGCGACGCCTACCGGCGCGGCGGCGTCAGCCCGGCCGACATCGATCTGGTGATGGCGCATGGCACTGGCACCGGGCTGAACGACCGCGCCGAAGCGCTGGCGCTGCTGCAGGCCATGGGCTGCGATGCCAACCGGGCGCGGGTCTCGGCACTGAAATCGATGACCGGCCACACCTCGGGCGCGTCCGGGCTGATCGGCGTCGTCACCGCGATCGAAGCGCTGGACAGCGGCGTCATGCCGCCCACCGTCGGCCTGCACCACCCGATGGACGAGGCCGCCACGCTCAACCTGGTGGGCGAGGCGTCCGACACCGCGCTCGGCGGCAGCCGGGCCCAGATCAACGCCTTTGGTTTTGGTGGTGTCAATGCCGTCGTGATCATCGAGGGGGTTGTATGAACAAGCCGAACCAGCGGGATGATCGACCGGTCGTCCACCTCAGCGCCAGCGCATGGGAGCTGCCGGGCTACGCCGGCCACGCCAGCCTGCCCGAGGCCTTGCAGCAGGCCGCGCACACCGAGCCGGTGTTCAACCCCGAGGCGCAGCTTGGCAAGAAGGGCCTGCGCTACAAGGAAACCGCCACCTTGCTGGCCTTGTGCGCGGCCAGGCAGGCGCTGCTGCGTGCCGGCCTTGACACCGGCGTGCCCGATCCGGCGTTTGGCGTGGTTGTCGCCTGCAACACCGGCAACCTCGACACGGTGTGCAACGCGGTGCAGACGATCCGCGACAAGCACATCAACGCCACCAGTTCGATGGACTTGCCCAATGCGTCCAGCAATGTGGTGGCGTCGACGGTGGCGATCCGTTTCGGCCTGCAGGCCTTGAACCTGATGATCTGCTCGGGCTCCAACGCCTCGTTCGATGCGCTGGTGCTGGCGGCCAACGCGATCCGCAATGGCCGCGCCGAGCGCATGCTGGTGATCGGCGTGGAGACCGACGGCCCGGCGCTGCGCAGGCTGCTGGCCGCTGCTGGCAACGGCGCAGCCGCGCCCAGCCTGCTGGAAGGTGCGCTGGCGGTGGTGCTGGAGTCGGCGCCGTCGCTGCTGGCGCGTGGCGCTGCCAGCCTGGGCACGCTGGGCGACTATGCCTTTGTGCACAGCGACGCAGTTGCGCAGCCTGCGCTGCAGGCGCTGATGGCGCGCCACGCCGGCAAGCCGGTCTACCCCGGCGCCCCGGGCCATGTTCACCAGGCCTTTGCCGACAACAGCGAGACGATCAACATCGCCGGCCATGCGCTGCAGGCCTATGGCATGGCCACGCTGCTGCAGCTTGTGCACCACCTGGAGCGAGGCGGTGCTGGCGGCGCGGTGATCGTGGGTGGTGGCACCTGGCAAGACCGGCGTGCCGGCGTGCTGGTGGTCAACGGAGCAGCGCCATGAGCCGGCTGCGTTGCCACCGGCAGGACGGCTTCGTGCTGAAGGCACGCGAGCATGGCGGTGCATCGGCCAGCGCACCGCTGGTGCTGCTGGTGCACGGCATGATGGAGCCCGGCTCGGTCTGGCAACCGGTGGTCGATGCGCTGGTGCTGCACCACGGTGCACGTTGCGTCACGCTGGAGTTGCCCTGGAACGGCGAGCAAGGTGGGCTGTGGGGCCAGACCCGCGACGCCACCAGTTGGCTGCAACTGGCGCTGGCCGTGTTTGATCTGCGCCCGGATGCCTGGGTGGCGCATTCGTTCGGTGCCAGCACCCTGCTGGCGTTGATGGGCAAGGGCGACCCCGACCACCAGGCGCCGGCGGTGCTGATCTCACCGTTTTACAAGGCCTGCCACAGCGAGCTGACCTGGCCGCTGTTCGAGCGCTATGTCGCCGGCTTCACCGACTTTGTCGAACTCAGCATCCGCACCCGCCTGGGCACCCGCAGCGTGCTACCCAGCGTGCTGC
>JANOBL010000672.1:0-1699 GCA_031411635.1 Betaproteobacteria bacterium | reverse complement strand
CAGGCCGGCAGCGCCTGCGCGGTGCTGGCCGGCAGCGCCGGGCTGGCCAAGTCGACAGCGGGCGCGGTCACGCTGGGTGGTGCCAACACGTATACCGGCGCCACCACGGTGAGCGCGGGCACGCTGGTGCTGGCGGCGGCCAATCGGCTGGCCACGGCCAGCACCCTGGTGGTCAGCGGCGGCAGGTTTGACCTGGGCGGCTTTGGCAACACGGTGGCCGGTGTGCAGCAAACCGGCGGCCTCATCAGCAACGGTACGCTGACCAGTACCAGCGCGTTTGACATGCAGGCCGGCAGCACCAGCGCCGCGCTGGCCGGCGCAGTGGGCTTGAACAAGAGCACCGCGGGCACGCTGACCTTGAGCGGCGCCAACAGCTACACCGGCAGCACGCTGATCAGCACCGGCACCTTGGTGGCCGCCAGTGCCAACGCGCTGGGCAGCGCCGCCACCGGCACCGCCGTGTCTAGCGGCGCCACGCTGGAAATCAACAACGTCAACACCGGCACCGAGGCCTTGAGCCTGGCCGGCACCGGCGTGCTGGATGCGGGTGCACTGCAAGGCAGCGGCGCCGGCGCGGTGGTGGGCGGCGCGATCACCCTGACCAGCAATGCCAACATCGGCGGCAGCGGCAGCCTGTTGCTCAATGGCGCGATGGGCGGCGTGGCCTTGGGGTTCAAGAAGGTGGGCCTGGGCACGCTGACATTCAGCGGCGCCGGCAACAACACCGGCAGCAACGAGGTGGCCGCCGGCACGCTGCTGCTGGGCGCTGCCAACCGGCTGGCCGATGCCGGCGCGCTGGTGGTGAGTGGTGGCACCTTTGATCTGGGCGGTTTTGCCGAGACGGTGGCCAGCGTGCAGCAGACCGGCGGCACGATCAGCAACGGCACTTTGACCAGCACGGCGGCGTTTGACATGCAAGCCGGCGCGGCCAACGCCATCCTGGCCAGCAGCGCCGGGCTGAACAAATCCACCGGCGGCACGGTCAGCTTTGGCGGTGCCAACACCTACACCGGGATCACCACGGTGTCCGGCGGCACCTTGAGCCTGGGCGCCAGCAACAGCCTGCCCACCGGCACCACCCTGGTGGTGACTGGCGGCACGTTCGACCTGGGCGGCTTCAGCAACACGGTGGCGGGTGTGCAGCAAAGCGGCGGCCTGATCAGCAACGGCACCTTGACCAGCACCAGCGCCTTTGACATGCGGGCCGGCAACACCAGCGCGGCGCTGGCCGGTGCGGTGGGTTTGAACAAAACGACAGTCGGCACGGTCACCTTGAGTGGTGCCAACAGCTACACCGGCGCCACGTCGGTGAGCGCCGGCACGCTGGCGCTGGCGGCCAACAACAGCCTGCCGGCCGGCAGTGCGCTGGTGGTCAGCGGTGGCACGCTGGACCTGGGTGGTTTCAGCAACACCGTGGCCGGTGTGCAGCAGACCGGTGGCCTGATCAGCAACGGCACTTTGACCAGCAGCAGCGCCTACGACATGCAAGCCGGCACCACCAGCGCGGTGCTGGCCGGCAGCGTGGGGCTGAACAAGACGACCGCCGGCACGCTGAGCTTGAGCGGCGCCAACACCTACACCGGCGCCACCAGCATCAGCGGCGGCACGCTGGCGCTGGATGCCAGCAACGTGATTGCCGATGCCAGTGCGGTGACGGTCAACAACGCCAGCCTGGCGATCGGCGCCCGCAGCGACACGG
>JANOBL010000671.1:0-3388 GCA_031411635.1 Betaproteobacteria bacterium | reverse complement strand
GTACCAGCGGCCGATGTTGGCGCGCACGCTTTCGACCTGGATCAGTGGCACGCCCTCGGGCAGCGAGGTGCCGTAGCTGGTGGTGCGCTGGTTGAGGCCGGCCCCGAAGACGACGATGCAGTCGGCCTGGTCCATCAGGCGCCGGCCGGCGCCATGCGAGAACGAGCCGATCAGCCCCAAGTTGTACGGGTAGCCGTGGAACATGTCCTTGGCCTTCAGCGAGGTGGCCACCACGGCGCCCACCTGGTCGGCCAGGCGCTCGATGGCCTCGCGCGCGCCGGCACGGTGCGCACCCAGGCCCACCACGAACAGCGGCTTGCGGCTGGTGTTCAGCAGCGCTGCGGCAGACGCAATCGCCGCCGGCCGCGCTGCAGCGGGCTTGGGCGTGGCGGCAGGTGGGGCCGGCGGCTGTGGTTGAACGTTGCCAAACTGCACGTTCATCGGCAGCAACAGCGCGGCGCAGCGGCCCGGGGCCGTCCACTGGATCGCATCGGCCAGCGTGCGCTGCGCGCTGTCCGCATGGCTGGCGACAAAGGTCTGGATGCCGGCGGCTTCGAGCACACCGCGGGCGTTGAAGGCCTTGCCATCCGGGCCCAGATTGTTGCCCGTGCCCTGCGAGACCGATGCATAGCCGAAGATCAGCAGCACCGGGCTGCCGGTACGGTTGGCATACACCGCGCCGTGCATCGCATTGGCGGTGGCCGGGCCGCGGCCCAGGATGGCGATGCCAAGCTTGCCGGTGGCGGCGGCATATCCTTCGGCCATCGAGCAGGCGTTGTTCTCGTGGCGCGCGCCGACCAAGCGCACGCCCATCGCGTCCAGCGTGGTGCAGAACAGCGCGGTGTCGTCGCTCATCAGCCCAAAGACGGTGTCGACGCCGCGCGCCTTGATGTCGGCGGCAAGCGCTTCGTACGCGGGCACAGGCCGAGTTGCAGTTGTGGACATGGTGGGTTCCTCGGTCGGTGGGTTTAGCGCCGGAGTGGGTGGCATTGCTCCCTCCCCCGGGCAGGGGGATGAGCCCGGACGGGCAACAGGCCCTGCGGCCTGTTGCTCGCCTGGCGAATCTGAGCCGCTTGCAAGCGGCGAAGTGGAGGGTTGGGGTGGGGGTCAAAAGTGGGTAGCGCGGCAACTGCCAACCCCCATCCCCACCTTCCCCCTGGCAGGGGGAAGGAGCAAAGCCTCAGCCCACCGCCGCCCCAGCAATCGCCGCTACCGGCAGCCGCACATCCCCACACTGCGCCCGGTGCCGCAGCGCATGGTCCATCAGCACCAGCGCCAGCATCGCTTCGGCAATCGGCGTGGCGCGGATGCCCACGCAGGGGTCGTGGCGGCCAAAGGTCTCAACAACAGTGGGCGCACCGGCCCGGTCGATCGACGGCCGGGGCGTGCGGATCGAACTGGTGGGTTTGATGGCGATGCGCAGCACCAGGTCTTGCCCGGTGCTGATGCCGCCCAGCACACCACCGCCGTGGTTGCTGGCAAAACCGGCGGGAGTCAGTGCATCGCCATGGTGGCTGCCACGCTGCGCCACCACACCAAAACCGTCGCCGATCTCCACGCCCTTCACCGCGTTGATGCCCATCATCGCCCATGCGATGTCGGCATCCAGTTTGTCGAACAAGGGCTCACCCAGGCCCACCGGCACGCCGCTGGCGCGCACCTCGATGCGCGCGCCGCAGGAGTCGCCGGCGTGGCGCAACTCGTCCATGTAGGCCTCAAGCTGCGGCACGATGCCGGCGTTGGGGGCGTAAAACGGGTTCAGCGGGATCTGCGCCGCGTCTTCAAACGGGATGTTGATCTCGCCCAACTGGCTCATCCAGCCGGTGAAGCGGGTGCCATGCTGCAGCCGCAACCATTTTTTGGCCACCGCACCGGCGGCCACCATCGGCGCTGTCAACCGGGCCGAGGCCCGCCCACCGCCGCGCGGATCCCGCAGGCCGTATTTGCGCCAGTAGGTGTAGTCCGCATGGCCGGGGCGGAAGGTGTCGAGGATGTTGCCGTAGTCCTTGCTGCGCTGGTCGGTGTTCTTGATCAGCAGGCAGATCGGCGTGCCGGTGGTCAAGCCCTCGTAGACGCCGGACAGGATTTCCACCGCATCGGGCTCATTGCGCTGGGTAACGTGGCGGCTGGTGCCGGGCCGGCGGCGGTCCAGCTCGGGCTGGATGTCGTGCACCGCCAAGGCCAGCCCGGGTGGGCAGCCGTCGATCACACAGCCGATGGCCGGGCCGTGGCTCTCGCCAAAGTTGGTGACGCAGAACAGATTACCAAAGCTACTGCCAGGCATCAGAGCTTGCCCTCACCCGCATCGGCTTCTTCCACCGGCCAGTCGCGGATATAGGCCTTGAGCATGCGGTTCTCAAAATCCTGGCCGTCCACCACCGCCTTGGCCACGTCGTAAAACGACACCACGCCCATCAGCGTCTTGCCGTCCAGCGCCGGCATGTAGCGCGCATGGCGGCCCAGCATCATGCGGCGCACCTCGTCGATCTCGGTCTCAGGGGTGCAGGTCAGCGGCGCGTCGTCCATCACCGTGCGCACCGTCAGCGTGCCCACTGCCCCGCCGTTGCGCACGATGGCGGCAATCACCTCGCGGAACGTGAGCATGCCTACCAGATCGCCGTACTCCATCACCACCAGCGAGCCGATGTCCAGATCGGCCATGGCCTTGACCGCTTCGGACAGCGCCTGGTCCGGTGACACGGTGAACAAGGTGCTGCCCTTGACGCGGAGGATGTCGCTGACTTTCATGGGAAGGTTCTCCTGGAGTGGCCGGCGGCCGGAAGCGTGCGCAGATTAAAAAACATAGCACACTATCCCGGTATTCAACTGCCAAAGTGATGCCGCCACCATGCCTGGTTACAGCGACCCCGGCTTTGACACCCTGGCCCTGCATGCAGGTGCCGTGCCCGATCCGGCCACCGGCGCCCGGGCGGTGCCTATCCACCTCAGCACCTCGTTTGTCTTCCAGAGCAGCGAGCATGCGGCCTCGCTGTTCAACATGGAGCGCTCGGGCCATGTTTACAGCCGCATCAGCAACCCCACCACCGCCGTGCTGGAGGAGCGCATCGCCGCGCTGGAGGGCGGCACCGGCGCCATCGCCACCGCCAGTGGCCAGGCCGCGCTGTTTTTGGCGATCAGCACCCTGGCCGGCGCCGGCCACCACATCGTGGCCAGCAGCGCGCTGTACGGTGGATCGCACAATTTGCTGGATTACACGCTGCGCCGCTTTGGCATCCACACCACGTTTGTGGCGCCTGGCGATATCGACGCCTGGCGCGCCGCGATCAAGCCCGAAACCCGGCTGCTGTTTGGCGAGACCCTGGGCAACCCGGGGCTGGATGTGCTGGACATCCCCACGGTCAGTAGCATCGCCCACGCTGCCGGCCTG
>JANOBL010000670.1:0-7031 GCA_031411635.1 Betaproteobacteria bacterium | reverse complement strand
GCATCTGCATCGCTGCGCTGCACTGCGGGCCGACCCAGCGCGCAATCCATGCGAGCGACGATACCGAGCTGCGCATGGGCGACTATTTCGACCTCGCGGCGGACCTGTGCGGCCTGCCTCGGCCGGCGCGCGTGACGCGCGCGCAGGTCGCGATGCACCTGTCGCCTCTGCAACTGAGTTTCATGAGCGAGTCGCGCCGGCTCGACAACCGGCGGCTCAAAGCCGAACTGCGCTTCGCGTTGCGCTACCCGACGGTGGCGGACGGCTCGCGGCCATCGAGCTAGATGCCCTGGGGCTTGCTCAGCGTCTTCATGCGGTCCAGGGTGCGGACCTCGATCGTTCGGTCGACGCTGCCGCGGCGGATCTGCAGCCGCACGTCGCGCTCGGCCTCGCTGCGCCACAGCGCCTTGTAGAACGTTGCGAGGTCGGCGACCTCGGTGCCGTCGATGCCGAGGATGCGGTCGCCGGGCAGCAGGCCGGCCACATCAGCCGGGCTGTCGTCATTGACCCGCACCACCCTCAGCCCATCGTCGTGCTCAACGCAGTTCATGCCCAGCCAGGCGCGGCGGCTGGCAGCACTGCTGCCACGCTGGCGCAAGTCGTCCAGGATCGGCAGCAGCAGGTCCACCGGCACAAACATGTTGCCGGCCTGGCGCGGCTGCTGGTCCTCGCCCGCCGCATTGGCATCGCTGACAAACAGCGAGCCTATGCCCACCAGTTCACCCGCCGGGTTGAACAAACCGGCCCCGCTGTGGTCGCGCCGGGGCGGGGCGGTGAACAGCGCGCCCTCGATGTGGTACTCCCAATAGCCCGAAAACGCGCGCCGCGACAGCAGGCCGGCCACGCTGACCGCGCCGTCATCACCGCCGCTGGCGATCATCAAGGGCTGGCCGGCGGCCAGGCTTTCCGGCCGGCCCAGCGGCACCGGCTCGATGGCCAGCGGCGCCAGCGCCTGCAGCAGGCCAAAACCGGTGGCCACGTCATAGCCCAGCACCCGCGCCGGCAGGCTGCGGCCGTTGTCCAGCACCAACTGCACCTGCTCGGCCTCCAGCACCAGGTAGCCGATGGTCAGCACCAAGCCATCGGCGCCGATCAGCACGCCCGAACCACTGCGGGCGCGGCCCAGGGTGGCGGCTGAGCGGGCGTTTTCCAGTGCCATCACCTGCACCCCCAGCACCGCCTCGCTGGCGCGCTGCAGCGCACGCGAGCGGGCGGCCAGATCCGCCTCGTCAGCAGCGGTGGCCGCCAGGCCCGACATGGACCAGGTCAGCAACCAGGCGGCCAGCATGGCCAGCAATGTGGTCCAGACGATCGCAGGCGGGGCGGGCAGGTGGGGCTTCATCATGGTGCTCCCTGGATGACGGATTTGCTTCAAGCATGATCCGTTCCGGGTTGCCCTGCAAGCGCCGGGGTGTTCGGTGGCAACAGCGTATCGGCAGTACGGTGGAGGGCGCCGGGCGGCCCCCCGATCATCGGCGGCTCAGCGCCGCGAGCGGGGCCCGCCGCGGCCACCGGCGCCGCCAAACGGCAGCTTGCCGCGCCACCAACTGATCATCAGCCAGGCGCCAAGCATGCCGCCCAGGTGCGCAAAGTGCGCGATGCCGGCTTGGGTGCCGGTGACGCCCAGGATCAACTCCAGCGCGCCGTAAATCGCCACCATCGGCAAGGCCCGGATCGGGATCGGCCGCAGAAAAGGCAGGGATCCCCGGCTGGTCAGCAGCACGATGAACAACACCAGGCCCAGCATGTTCAGCGCGTCGTTGGGGATCATCATCAGCAGCATCGGCAAAAAGCCGATCAGGTCGAACTGCCGGTTCGGGAACATCAGCCCGTAGGCCAGCAGCAGGCCAAAGATCGCACCCGAGGCACCGATGGTGGGCGAGCGTGATCCCAGCAGCACACTGACCAGCAATTGCGCAATCGCCGCCGTCAGCACGCTGGCGGCCGCAAGCTGCAGGTAGCGCTTCTGGCCCCACAGCCGCTCCAGCTCGGCGCCAAACATCCAAAGACCCAGCATGTTGAACAGCAAATGCGCCAGGCCACCGTGCAAAAACGCGTAAGTCACCACCTGCCAGGGCCAGAAACGGCCGCTGCCCAAGGGCCACAAGGCCATCAAGGCTTCCATTGGCACGATCGGCAGCAGCAACTGCACGCAGTACACGGCAGTACAGACCAGCATCAGCGCCTTGGTGGCGGGGGGCAGTGGCGGCATGTGAAAGGGGTTGGTGCCCGCGGCCAGACTCGAACTGGCACGCCTTGCGGCGGCGGATTTTGAATCCGCTACGTCTACCGATTTCGTCACGCGGGCGGTGCATGCCTGGGCGGCATGTCGGAAAACGATTATGTCATGCGGCTTGCAGCGGCGGCCACTGACACAATCGGGCCCGGAGGTGAGCTTTGTCCAAAACCAGTCCCCGTACCGTACCCAGCCATCCGGCTTACCTGACGATCGAAGAGGTGATCGGCAATACCCCGCTGGTGCGCCTGCAGCGCTTGCCGGCCAGCGCTGTCGAGGCCCGTGGCAACGTGATCCTCGGCAAACTGGAAGGCAACAACCCGGCCGGCTCGGTGAAAGACCGGCCGGCGATGAGCATGATCCGGCGCGCCGAGGAGCGTGGCGACATCAGCCCCGGCGACACCTTGATCGAGGCCACCTCGGGCAACACCGGCATTGCGCTGGCGATGGCCGCGGCGATCCGGGGTTATCACATGGTGCTGATCATGCCGGAGGACTTGTCGATCGAGCGCGCCCAGACCATGAAGGCCTATGGCGCCGAGTTGATCCTCACGCCCCGGTCTGGCGGCATGGAATACGCCCGCGACCTGGCCGAGCAGATGCAGAAAGACCACAAGGGCACCGTGTTGGACCAGTTTGCCAACGCCGACAACCCGCGGGTGCACTTTGAGACCACCGGACCCGAGATCTGGCAACAAACCAACGGGCGCATCACGCATTTTGTCAGCGCGATGGGCACCACCGGCACCATCACCGGGGTGGGGCGTTACTTGAAAAGCCAGAACCCGGCGGTGCGCATCATCGGCGCGCAGCCGGCCGAGGGCTCACGCATCCCCGGCATCCGCAAGTGGCCCGAGGCCTATCTGCCCAAGATTTACGACCCGGCGCAGGTGGACGAACTGGTGCTGGTCAGCCAGGCCGATGCCGAGGACATGGCGCGCAAGCTGGCGCAGCAAGAGGGCTTGTTTGCCGGCATCTCGGCCGCCGGTGCGGCCTGGGTGGCGCTGCAGATCGCCCAGCAGGTGCAGGATGCGACGATCGTGTTCATCGTCTGCGACCGGGGCGAGCGTTATTTGTCCACCGGTGTGTTTCCTGCCTGACCGAAGCCCGCGCAACATGGCCAATGCCTTCCGCTATTGCCCCAATTGCAGCACAGCGTTGCAGCCGATTGAACAACTGGAAGACGATGGCCTGAAAGTGCGGCAACGCTGCCCGGCCTGCCAGTGGACCCATTGGAACAACCCGACCCCGGTGCTGGCGGCGGTGATTGAATGTGCCGACCAGGGTGGCCAGGTGCTGCTGGCGCGCAACGCGGCCTGGAGCGGCAGGATGTTTGCGCTGATCACCGGCTTCATGGAGGCTGGCGAGACGCCCGAAGAAGGCATCGCCCGCGAGGTGGCTGAAGAAACCGCGCTGGAGGTGTTGTCGCTGGACCTGATCGGCGTCTACGACTTCCAGCGCTTGAACCAGGTGATCATCGCCTACCACGCATTGGCGCGCGGTGAGGTGCGCTTGTCGCCCGAGTTGGCCGAGTACAAGCTGTTTGCGCCAGCCGATCTGGTGTGCTGGCCGGCGGGCACCGGCTACGCGCTGGCCGAGTGGCTGCGCCGGCGCGGCATCGAGCCGCGCTTCATGGACTTGCCACGCCGCTCCTAAAATCTTTCACTCATTCAGCCAAGGCGCCAGACCATGCAATCGCAGAAGGAAATCGACACCCGCGGCCTGAACTGCCCCTTGCCGATCCTGAAGGCCAAGAAGGCCTTGTCAGAGCTGCAGGCCGGCGACGTGCTGAAGGTGCTGGCCACCGATCCGGGATCGGTGCGGGATTTTCAGGCCTTTGCGCGCCAGACCGGCAATGAGCTGGTTGAGCAGACCAGCGTTGGCGACGAGTTTGTGCACTACCTGCGGCGCCGCTGAACCCGGCAACGCCGGCACTACAGCGTCAAGCCCTTCAGGTAAGCCCTGAAGGATTCACTCACCTCCGGATGGGCCAGGGCCAGTTCCACATTGGCCTGCAAAAAGCCTTCCTTGCTGCCGCAGTCGTAGCGCTGGCCTTCGTAGCGGTAGGCAAACACTTTTTCACGGCGCAGCAGCGATGCAATGCCATCGGTGAGCTGGATCTCGCCACCCACACCACGCGGCTGGCTGGCGATCTCGTGGAACACACCGGGCGTCAGGATGTAGCGGCCCGCCACACCGAGGCGTGACGGGGCGTCTTCGGGCGCTGGTTTTTCAACAATCCGGTTGACATCCATCAGCCGGTCGTTGACCGCCGTACCCGCAACGATGCCATAACGCCGCGTATGCTCAGGGGCTACTTCCTGCACCGCCAGGATCGACGCGCGCCACTCCGAAAACTGGTCCACCATCTGTTTCAGCACCGGGGGAGAACCCACCATCAAGTCATCTGCCAGCAACACTGCAAACGGCTCATTGCCCACCAGCCGCTGGCCGCACAGCACCGCATGGCCCAGCCCCAGGGCCTGGGCCTGGCGCACGTAAATGCATTCCATGTCGTGTGGTTTGACGCTGCGCACCACCGCCAGCAACTCGGCCTTGCCGGCTTGCTCCAGCGCTACTTCCAGCTCGAAGGTCATGTCGAAGTGATCTTCGATCGGGCGCTTGTGGCGGCCGGTGACAAAGATCATCTCCCGCACGCCGGCCGCATAGGCTTCTTCCACCGCGTATTGGATCAACGGCTTGTCGACAACCGGTAGCATTTCCTTGGGCTGGGCCTTGGTTGCGGGCAAGAATCGTGTACCGAGGCCTGCGACTGGAAAGATCGCTTTTTTCACCAACATTGAGAAACCTGTCGTCGTGTGGAACTGGATTGATTTTGGCATGCACCCTGTGACCCGGCCGCGCCGGCAGCGTGAAGGTGTCACGCCGTGATACTGATTGTTGAACCGCTGGATCCGGAGGTGATGCAGTGGCTGGTGGCGCGCCATCCGGTGCGGTATGCACCCGATCTGGCACGTGATCTGGTGGGCCTGCGCCAGGCCTTGCGCAAGGTGCGGGCGGTGATCATTCCGCCCACCGTGCCGCTGGATGCCGAGTCGCTGGCGCTGGCGCCGCAGCTCAAGGCGGTGGGCCGGCTGTCGGCTGGCGCCGAAAACATCGATTTTGAAGCCTGCGCACGCGCCGGTGTCGAGATGGTGCGGCCCAGTGATGCCACGGCCCAGGCCGAAGCCGAGTTCATGATCGGCGCGCTGCTGCAGATGCTGCGCCGGGTGCCGGTGGTCAATGCCGAGGGTTTGTTGGTAGGGCGCGAACTGAGCGGCTCCACCGTGGGCTTGCTGGGCATGATGCCGGCTTCGCAGACCCTGGCCACCTTGCTGGCGGCGTTTGGCACCCGGGTGATCGGCTACGACCCGGCGCTGCATGCCAACGATGCGCTGTTTTCACGTTGGCAGGTAGAGCCGGTGGGCCTGCGCGAGCTGATGGAGCACAGCGACGGCGTGTGCGTGACCTTGAGCTATTTCACCCGCTACCAAGGCCTGCTGGGCGAGCGCTACCTGGCGTTTTGCAAACCCAACCAGGTGCTGGTGAGCCTGTCCACCAGCGGGCTGTTCGACGAGGTGGCGCTGGCCGATGTGCTGGGCAGTGGCCGCATGGCGGCGGCCTGGTTCGACAGCCTGGAGCCCGGCCTGGTGGCGCCGGGCCGGCCGCTGCACCAGATCGACACCTTGCAGATCACGCCCCGGGTGGCCAGCACCACGCGTGAATCGCGGGTGCGCGCGGCCTGGGAGGTGGCGCGGCGCATCGACGGGCTGCTGGCGCCGGTGGTGGAAGTGGGTTACTGAGCGCCCCCAGGGCCGGGCTACGCCCAGCCCGCCCCCCGCGGGGGTCAAGCAAAGTGGCCAAGCAACATTTGCTTGAGAGCCGCTTTTCAGGCCGGTATCAACTGGGCCGATTGCGCCCGCAGCCGCAGCAGCGTCTGGCCAAACTCGGCCATCCTGGCCCGCTCTTGTTCCACCACGGAGGCCGGTGCACGCGCGACAAAACTTTGGTTGCCCAGCTTGGCCTCGGCCTTGACGATTTCGCCTTCCAGCCGGCTGATCTCCTTGGCCAGCCGGGCCCGCTCGGCCTCGATGTCGATCTCCACATGCAGCGCCAGCCGCAAGCCGCCTTGCACCGCCACCGGTGACAGCGCACTGGCCTGGGCAAACTCGGCTTCGTCGCTGAACACCTTGACCTCGGACAGTTTGACCAAGGCTTTCAGCAGCGCTGCGGCTTGCGCGATGTACACCGCATCGCCGATCACATACAGCGGCACCCGGGCGGCGGGCGACAAGCCCATCTCGCTGCGCAGGCTGCGGCAGGCGGCCACCTGGGATTTGAGGCGCGCCATCCAGGCGTCGGATGCCGCGTCCACCCGGTCGGGCTGGGCTTGTGGGTAGGCCGCGCTGGCCACGGTTTCGCTTGATTCAGCGGGCTTGCGGCCGGCCACCACGGCCACGGTGTTCCACAGTTCAGCGGTGATGAAGGGCGTGATCGGGTGCAGGAGCCGCAGCACGGTTTCCAGTACGCGCAGCAAGGTGCGCCGGGTGGCGCGCTGCGTGGGCAGGCTGTCGCTGGCCATCTGCACCTTGGCGATTTCCAGGTACCAATCGCAGTACTCGTCCCAGACAAACTGGTAGATCGTATTGGCCACGTTGTCCAGCCGGTAGTTGGCAAAGCCTTCGGCCACCGCAGCTTCCACGCGCTGCAACTCGCTGCTGATCCATTTGTCGGCGGGCGAGAACTTCAGGTAACCGTGCGCCGGCCCGCCGGGCTGGCACTCGGCCTTGGTGTG
>JANOBL010000669.1:0-3545 GCA_031411635.1 Betaproteobacteria bacterium | reverse complement strand
GGTAGGTCTGGAAGTTGCGCTCGTCGCCACGCCGCTCGGGCTCGCCGTTGTTGTAATCGCGCTTCAGCGCGGCCAGCTTGTCTTCCTCGCGCCGCAGCTCGGCTTCCAGGATGCGCCGGGCGTCGCTGTCACGCTGGCGCTGGGCCGCCGGGTCAATGCGCGATTCACCGCTGCGTGGCGCCGACGCGCTGCCATTGCCACTGGCCGCCGCCGCCGGGCGTGGCCGGGGCGTCTGGATGATGGTGATGGGTGCACCCTCGATCGTGCGGCAGCCACGCTCGCGGGCTTCTTCGGCAGTCAGTGCATCGGTGTACAGCACCGGCGGGCCCGGGCAGCGGTACACCATGTTGCCTTGCGCCCCGGCCAGCCCGGGTGCCAGCGGCCAGGCGGCGGCGATCATCAGCAAACAGGCGCAGCGGTTCATCAAGGGATTGTCGCCGAGCACCACCACCCACCTGTCAGCCACCTGTCGGCCACAAAAAAGGGCAGCCAACGCTGCCCTTTTTCACTGCGGGTGGCCCTGCCACCCAGCGCCCGATTACAGCGCGTAGTACATGTCGAACTCCACCGGATGGGTGGCCATGCGGAAGCGGGTGACTTCCTGCATCTTCAGGTCGATGTAGGCATCCAGGTAGCTGTCGGTGAAGACACCGCCTTTGGTCAGGAAGCCGCGGCCCTTGTCCAGGTATTCCAGCGCTTGCTCAAGGCTTGAGCAGACGGTGGGAATCTTGGCGTCTTCTTCGGGTGGCAGGTGGTACAGGTCCTTGGTGGCGGCTTCGCCCGGGTGGATCTTGTTTTCCACACCGTCCAGTCCGGCCATCAGCAGCGCGGCAAAACCCAGGTAGGGGTTCATCAGCGGATCGGGGAAACGCGCTTCCACCCGGCGGCCCTTGGGGTTGGCCACATACGGGATGCGGATCGAGGCCGAGCGGTTTTTGGCCGAATACGCCAGCTTGACCGGCGCTTCATAGCCCGGCACCAGGCGCTTGTAGCTGTTGGTGCCCGGGTTGGTGATCGCGTTCAGCGCCCGGGCGTGCTTGATGATGCCGCCGATGTAGTACAGCGCAAAATCGCTCAGGCCGGCGTAGCCGTCACCGGCAAACAGGTTCTTGCCGTCTTTCCACACCGATTGATGCACATGCATGCCGCTGCCGTTGTCGCCAACGATGGGCTTGGGCATGAAGGTGGCGGTTTTGCCGTAGGCGTGGGCCACGTTGTGGATCACGTACTTTTGCAACTGCACCCAATCGGCGCGCTGGATCAGCGTGGAAAAGCGGGTGCCGATCTCCATCTGGCCGGCGGTGGCCACCTCGTGGTGGTGCACTTCCACCGGAATGCCCAGGGTTTCCAGGATCAAACACATTTCCGAGCGCAGGTCTTGTGCCGAATCCACCGGTGGCACCGGGAAATAACCCCCTTTGACCGACGGCCGGAAACCGGAATTGCCGTGCTCGTATTCTTTGCTGCTGTTCCAGGCGGCTTCTTCGCTTTCGATCTTGGAAAAGCAGCCCGACATATCGTTGCCCCAGCGCACGCTATCGAACACGAAGAATTCGGGTTCCGGGCCAAAATACGCGGTATCGCCCAGGCCGGTGCTCTTCATGTAGGCCTCGGCCCGCTTGGCCAACGAGCGTGGATCACGCTCGTAGGGCTTGCCATCGGCTGGATCGACCACATCGCAAGTCAGGATCAGCGTGGGTTCTTCGAAAAACGGGTCGATGTTGACGGTGTTCGGATCCGGCATCAATTGCATGTCGGAGGCTTCGATGCCTTTCCAGCCGGCGATCGAAGAGCCGTCAAAAGCATGGCCCGAAACGAATTTGTCTTCATCAAAATGGGACACGGGCACGGTGACGTGCTGTTCTTTGCCGCGGGTATCGGTGAAACGGAAATCAACAAATTTGATTTCGTTTTCTTTCACCATGGCCATCACATCGGCGACGGTCTTTGCCATCAGGAATCTCCTAGCTGGGCGTTGTTGAATTGAAGGGGCTGGGTGGTTTTGATCCGGCCTTTGCGCGGGCTCCCCCCGGCAAGACGCACGAGAATGTAGCAGAAACCATGCCCGGTTACGGGGGGTTGCGGCCCTGCGGAACGGGTGGTTCCGGTGCGTTGCGCCGGTTGCGCGGAAACCATCAACGCACGTTTTTGGTGCTTTCAAATGCACCAAACAAGAACCGGGTCAACGCACCAATTCGGGGCCGAGTTGGACCTCGGCGGCGCGCAAGCCGGCCAGCAGCGCGGCAAAGGCCGGCACCGTGTCGGCCGGCCGGCCTTTGACCCCCAGCTCGATGTGGCGGCCCCATTGCGGGTGGTCCACGCTGGGCAGGCTGAACACCTTGATGCCGGCAAACCGTGCTTCGATGTCTTCCATCAGCGGGGTCAGCGTGGCCTCCATGCCGCTCATCACGATCACCGAGCGCTCGGCCTGCAAGTGGCTGCCGTGCAAGCCCAGGTAGCGCGTGTCTAGCAAGGTCTCGATCATTGGATGCGCCATCACCGGAAAGCCCGGCACAAAGTGCAGATCGGCCACCGAAAAGCCGGGGATCTTGTTATAGGGGTTGTGGATGATCGCCGCACCTTGCGGAAAACAACCCATGTTGAGCCGGTGCCGGTTGTCGGGGCGATTCGGCTCGTAGGCCAGGCCTTGCTCGGTGGCCACGTCCTGCATGCGCTCGCGGATCAGCGCTTCGGCCTCGGGGTGCAGGGCCAGTGGGCGACCCAACGCGGCGGCCGCGCATTGCCGGGTGTGGTCGTCTGGCGTGGCACCGATGCCACCGCAGGAAAAAACGATGTCACCCGAGGCAAAAGCGTCTTTCAGCGCGGCGGTGATCTGGCCACGTTCGTCGCCCAGGTAGCGTGCCCAGGCCAGGCCCAGGCCACGCGCCTTCAACAACTCGATCACCTTGGGCAGGTGTTTGTCCTGGCGTTTGCCCGACAGGATCTCGTCGCCGATGATGATGAGGCCGAAGTTGGGCATGGTTTTTGGTGGGCAAGCGCTCAAGGGGTCCAGGGGCTGGGCGGCGGCAATGCAGGTGGGGCCGGTGGTGCACCAGGCGCCGGCAGGCTGCTGCCAAGCTCGATCACCTCGCCCGGCTTGTGTTTATTGCGCTGCGCAGCCAGCGCTGCGGCGGCTTCCACATCCGCCTCGGTGCGCAACAAGGCCAGCGCGGCCAGCCCGTAGTGCGCAAACCAGGCCGACGAAAACGCAAATACCAGCGTGTACAGCCACACCGACACCACGATCAGCACCGGCGCAAACACCAGCGTCATCGCGCTGGCTGCCCACAGCAGTGACGGCGCGGCGCCCAGGTAGCCCGACACCACGCCGATGCCCATCAGCGGCAGGCGATGTGCACGCATCAGCGTGCGGCGCTCATCGCTGCTGGCGTGCTGGGCCAGCACATCAAAGCTCATCACCCGGTAGTTGAGCCAGCCCCAGATCAAGGGCGGCACGATCAGCACCAGTGGCGGGATCAACCACAGCGGCAGGCTGATCAACAGCGCGGCCAGCGCCAGCACGGCGCAGCCCAGCGCCAGCAATA
>JANOBL010000668.1:0-4778 GCA_031411635.1 Betaproteobacteria bacterium | reverse complement strand
TTGATGTCGCAGGTTTTGCAGTGCACGCAGTTCTGCGCGTTGATCTGCAGCCGCTGTTCACCGCCGCCGTCGGCGACAAATTCATACACACCGGCGGGGCAGTAGCGACTTTCAGGCCCAGCGTAACGCGCCAAATTGATGGCCACCGGCACGCTGGCATCCTTCAGCGTCAAATGCGCGGGCTGGTTTTCTTCGTGGTTGGTAGTGCTGATGAACACCGAGCTGAGCCGGTCAAAGCTCAGCTTGCCATCGGGCTTGGGGTAGGCGATCGGCAGGCACTGGTCGGCCGGCAGCAGCGCGGCATGGTCGGGCGTGTGGCGGTGCATGGTCCAGGGTGGCACCTTGACGCCCAGCCTGGGCAGCAGCCATTGCTCGATGCCGGTCATCAAGGTGCCGATCAGCGGGCCTTTATGGAACCAGGGTTTGAAGTTGCGGGTGCGCATCAGCTCGGCATGCAGCCAGCTTTGCTCGAAGGATGCCGGGTAGGCGCTCAACTCATCGGCGCTGCGGCCGGCGGCCAGTGCCTCGGCGGCTGCCTCGGCCGCCAGCATGCCGCTCTTGATCGCCGCATGGCTGCCCTTGATGCGCGCGGCGTTCAGCATGCCGGCGTCGCAGCCGATCAGCGCGCCGCCCGGGAACACCAGCTTGGGGAGGCACTGAGGGCTGCCGTTGTTGATCGCGCGCGCGCCATAGCCGATGCGCTTGCCACCCTCGATGTGGGCGCGGATTGCATGGTGGGTCTTCCAGCGCTGCATCTCCTCAAACGGGCTCATCCACGGGTTTTGGTAGTCCAGCCCCACCACATAACCCAAGGTGACCTTGTTGCCCTCCAGGTGGTACAAAAAACCGCCGCCAAAACTGCCATCGGTCAGCGGCCAACCGCTGGTATGCACCACCAGGCCGGGCTGGGCCTTGTCGGCCGGAACCTCCCACAACTCCTTGATGCCGATCGACCAACTTGGCGGATCACGCCCCTCGTCCAGCTTGTAGCGGGCGATCAACTGCTTGCCCAGGTGGCCGCGTGCACCCTCGGCAAAAATCGTGTACTTGCCCAGCAACTCCATGCCAAGCTGAAAGCCGTCGTGCGGCTGGCCGTCCTTGCCCACACCCAGGTTGCCAGTGGCCACACCACGCACCGCGCCCTTGTCGTCGTACAGCACCTCGGCGCCGGTGAAGCCGGGGAATACCTCCACGCCCGCCGCCTCGGCCTGCTCGCCCAGCCACTTGACCAGCGCACCCAGGCTGATCACGTAATTGCCGGCGTTGTGAAAATTGTCGGGCATCAACCAATCGGGAATGGTGTTGGTGCCGTCTTCGGTCAAGGTCAGCAACAAATCGCCGGTGACGGGCTGGTTCAGCGGTGCGCCCAGGTCGCGCCAGTTGGGGATCAGCTCGTTGATCGCGATCGGGTCCATCACCGCGCCCGACAAGATGTGCGCGCCGGGCTCCGAGCCCTTCTCCAGCACCACCACCGATATCTCGCGGCCCTGGGTGGCCGCAAGCTGTTTCAGGCGGATCGCGGCGGCCATGCCGCCCGGGCCACCCCCGACGATCACCACGTCGTATTCCATGGCCTCGCGTGGGCCGTACTGGCTGAGAATCTCCTGTGGTGTCATGCTTTTGTGTCCTGTCAGAGGAAGTTTTTCAAGGGCCGGCAGCCCAGCATTTTGCGTCGCGATTCTACCCAGGGAGTGGACAAAAAAGAACGACCGTGCTTTTTTAAATCCAGCCGCTGCAACAAGCTGCTATCGCAGTGCTTTTTGCCCGATGGTGCGCGGGTTTTGCGGGTTAGCCTGGGTGGCCGGTGATGCCATCGACCCACCCGGGGTCCGTGCTATCGTGAACCGCAACTTGTCTTGAAGTCAGACCATCCTGGACCCTGCCGCCCATGAGCTACAACATCGATCTTGCCGGCCGCGTGGCCTTTGTCTCGGGCGCCTCCAGCGGGCTGGGTGCACAGTTTGCCCGCACGCTCAGCAAGGCCGGTGCGGCCGTGGTGCTGGCTGCGCGCCGGGTGGAGCGGCTCAAGACCTTGCGCGCCGAGATCGAATCGCTGGGCGGTGATGCCCATGTGGTGGTGCTGGACGTGACCGACCACGACAGCATCAAATCGGCGGTGGCGCATGCCGAGACCGAGGTGGGCACGATCGATATCCTGGTCAACAACTCCGGCGTGTCCACCACCCAGAAGCTGGTGGACGTGATGCCCGAGGACTTTGACTACGTCTTCAACACCAACACCCGGGGCTCTTTTTTTCTGGCGCAAGAGGTGGCCAAACGCATGATTGCGCGCTCACGCGGCGCGGCACCCGGCACCTTTATTGGCGGGCGCATCGTCAACGTGGCGTCGATGGCGGGCCTGAAGGTGCTTGGCCAGATTGGCATTTACGCGATGAGCAAATCCGCCGTGGTGCACATGACCCGCGCAATGGCATTGGAGTGGGGCAAGTTTGGCATCAATGTCAATGCGCTGTGCCCGGGCTACATCGACACCGAGATCAACCACCAGCACTGGCAGACCGAGGCCGGGCAGAAGCTGGTCAACCTGATGCCGCGCAAACGCATCGGCCAGCCGCAAGACCTGGATGCCGCGCTGATGATGTTGTGCGCCAACGAAAGCCACTTCATCAACGGCGCGGTGCTTTCTGCCGACGATGGTTTTGGCGCCTGAATCGGCGGCACGCTGATGGCAAGAGCACTGACACCGCTGGAAGCCCGTGTGCTGGGCGTGCTGGTGGAAAAACACGCCACCGTGCCCGACACCTACCCGCTGTCCTTGAATGCGCTGGTGGCCGGCTGCAACCAGAAAACCGCGCGTGACCCGGTGCTGGCCGCCACCGATGCCGAGGTGTTGTCGGCAGTGGATGGCCTCAAAAGCATGAGCCTGGCCTTTGAGGGCAGCAGCAGCCGGGTGACGCGCTATGAACACAATGCCGTGCGTGGCCTGAACGTGCCGGCCCCGGCGGTGGCGCTGCTGGCGGTGCTGATGCTGCGTGGGCCGCAGACCTCGGCCGAGTTGCGTGCCAATGCCGAGCGGCTGCACCGCTTTGCCGACATGGCCGCCGTGGAGGCGGTGCTGCACGAGTTGGCTGATCGCTACCCACCGCGCGCCCTGCTGTTGCCGCGTGCCCCGGGTGCGCGTGAGCCGCGCTGGGCGCATCTGCTGTGTGGCGAGGTGCAGATGACCGCGCCGCGGGACGGCAGTGGCGCCGCCAACGCCAGCGATGAGGATGCGGTCAGCGTGGGTGAACTGGTGGCGCTGAAGTCCGAATTGACGCACCAGGCCAAGGAGCTGCAAGCACTGCGCACGCTGGTGCTGCGCATGGCCGCCGAGCTGGGCATCAGCACCGATCCCGCCGCCTGACGCCCCATGCGCTTCGACCTGCCCGACGCCAAAACCCAATGCTTCGAGATGCTGATCCCCATCCGCTGGGGCGACATGGACGCGATGGGCCATGTCAACAACGCCAACTACTTTCGCTACCTGGAAAGCCTGCGCATAGCGTGGTTTCACCAGATCGGCTGCCTGGTGGGCGCCGGTGGTGTGGGCCCGGTGATCATCAATGCATTCTGCAATTTCATCCGCCAGCTTGAGTACCCGGGCGATGTGCGGGCCCGGCTGTACCTTGGCACTGGCGCCGCTGCGATGGGCCGCAGCACACTCGACACCTATGCCACGCTGGAGCGGGTGGACCAACCCGGTTTGATCCATGCCAGCGGCGGCGCCACCGTGGTGTGGACCGATTTCAAGGCGCAAAAATCGGTGGCGATACCGGATCACTACCGGGCGCTGTTCAGCGCACCCTGACCGCCGTTCGGCTCAACCCGACAGCAGCTTGTTGACCAGCTCGGGCGTGGTGGCCGCGCCCACTTTGCGCATCAGCCGGCCGCGGTACACATCCACCGTGCGGGGGCTGATCGCCAGCCTCTTGCCGATCAGCTTGCTGGTCAGGCCATCGATCAGCAGCGCCGCAATCTCGCGCTCGCGGGCGGTGAAATCCACCTTCAGCTTGCGCCGCGCCGACAAATCCTCAAACGCCCAGATGCCGGCGGCATGCGGCGCCGCCGGGTCCAGCGCCCGGCCCGAGACATGGCACCTGAACAGCTCGCCGGCCAACGCGCCGTCCAGCCGTTTCATCACCCGCTCGTCGGCATACCAGCCCTTGGCATCCAGGCTGGCGACGATGCGTGCGCCGGTGCGCTCAAACTCGTCGGCGGTGGGGTACAGCACCTCAAAGCTGCGGCCCTTCAACTGATCGGGCTGGGCACCAAACATCGCCAGCAACTGGCGGTTGCAATCGACGATCAGGCGCTTGCGCGACAGCACCAGGCCGATCGGCGCCATCTCGAAGGCGGTGCGGTAGTCCAGTGACATCCGGAAGGTCAGAGCAGGGCGTAGGTCGTCGTCGCCTGTGCCGCCAGTCTGCCATCCGGGTTGGCAATGTCTATGCTGCCGAAGGCCAGGCTTTTGCCGCTGCGCAGCACGGTGGCCGTGATCAGGCAGTGATCGCCGGAGACCGGGCGCAGAAAGCTGGTCTGCAGCTGCACCGTCGTCATCGGGCGGAACTCGCCCAGCTCGACCATCATCGCCAGCACCATGGCCGTGTCGGCGGCAGCCATCGCCGCCTGGCCGCACATCACGCCGCCGACATGGACGAACTCGCGCTTGACCGGCAGCTTCAGCAAGACCCGGCCGGGGGCTGTCTCCAGCACCTCCAGTCCCATGGCGGTGATCCAGGGGGCGAAGATGAGGGGGATTTGATCCTGTAGCTGGGCTG
>JANOBL010000667.1:0-2076 GCA_031411635.1 Betaproteobacteria bacterium | reverse complement strand
CGCGGCATGCTCGGCCGCCACGCCGACTTCGACCCGGCAGGGCATGCATTCACGCTGAACTCGTTGCCGTTTGCTCCGGCGGCGGCTGAAGCTGCCGCCGGCCAAAGCGCCGCCGGTGCAGCTATCCCGCTCGGCCGCTATGAACTGCCGCGTCGCAGCGAAGAGGCGCATGTCTACCGCCTGCAGCATCCGCTGGCGCAGCGCTTGATCGAAGACGCCAAGCGTGCATCGTTGGCGCCCCAGCGCCTGCGGCTTGACTACGCGGCCTACGGCGCCAAAGTCACGGTGCTTGAGGCCATGCGGGGCCATGTGGGCCGATGCGCAGTGCAGTGCCTGCGGGTGGAATCGCTGGGCAGCGCAGAAGAGCATCTGCTGGTGGCCGCCACCTGTGGCGATGCGGTGCTCGACCCCGACGTCGCCGACCGGCTGCTTTCGCTGCCAGGCGTGGCCGAACCTGGGCGCAGCCAGGAAGATGCGCTCCCGGCAGGCCTTGCCGCCGAGCTGGCGCGCCAGCGCGCGCAGGTGCTGGGCGTGGTGGAAGCGCGCAACCTGAAGTTGTTCACGGCCGAGAGCGACAAGTTGGATGCCTGGGCTGACGACCAGCGCGCCAGCCTCGAGCAACAACTGGCCGAATTGCAGCGGCGGATCAAAGAGGTCCGAACACGGAGCAAAGGGGCCGCCACGCTGGCAGAGAAGCTTTCTGCGCAGCGTGATCAACGCGATCTGGAAGCCACGCGCGACCGGCGCCGTCGCGAACTGTTTGCCAGGCAGGATGAGATCCAGGCGAAGCGTGACGCGTTGATCGACGAATTGGAATCCCAGCTCGTGCAGCAGGTGAGTGCACAGCAGTTGCTGCACTGCGAGTGGGTGATGGCATGAGGGCGCCGGGCCGCTCCGAAGCGCTCATCCCTGAGCGCGCAGCGCGGAGGGCATCCCAGTGACCACGCCCGACCCGTCGCTGCGCTTGCGGCCCTGGGTGGCGCTGGTCGTGTTCATCAGCGCCTATGCGCCGCTGTTGCTGATCCTGGCCATCAAGGATCTCGATATCAGCGGAAGCTATCCAGTGCCCAAGAACCCTGGCTGGTTCGGCGGCCTGCTCGTGCTGGCCGTGTTCAGTTGCGCCATGGTGTTGCGCACCATGAGCAGCATCCGCGAAGGCTTGCAGGTACAGGTCAGCAAAGCCGCGAACAAGTCGGGCGAGATGTTCGGCTACACCATCCCATACATGTTGTCGGTGGTTCGCATCGACCTCAACGATTGGCCGACCGTGGCCAGCCTGCTGATCTTCATGGCCATGATGTTCGTCATGGCCTACCGCACGCAGACCGTGCTGGTCAACCCCGTACTGGCGATGGCAGGCTACATGCTGATCGACGCCACCTTCAAACGCGGCCCCGTCGAGACGCAGGCGATGGTGATCACGCGAGTTCCGTTGAAAATAGGCGGCACATACACGTTCGAGCGGCTGGCCCACTACCTCTATGTGGCGGCCGAACCCGAACCATCAGGCGAGGCAGGGAGCAGCGATGAGCGGTAAAGAAGCCCAACGGCTCAAGAAACTGAAGGCGATCGATCTGGCGCCGTGGGCGACGAGTTTCTGGGTGGTGCACCGCAAACCGGCGCAGCCGCCATTCGTTTACACGGTGCTGCGCGTCACCATCGACAAGAAGCTCGAGCGACGGCTCAAGCGCTACGTGAAGGCGCAGGTGCAGGACCGGGAGTTCAAGCTGGAGCCCTACGACTTCAGCAATGCCGACCCCGGCGAGTCGCTGCTGACGCTGGATGCGGACACGACAGACTTCAGCAAGGTACGGGCGGCCATCGACCAGGGGTTTGACAACCCGAGGGCCAAGAGCCATGCCGAGTTGCTGGGCTCGTTCGCATACGTGGTCCTTTTCGAGAAGGACGGTGAGCACCTCCACGCGTGGAGCAAGATCAACACGCTGAACAGCCCGCGCAAGGCTGTGAGGGCGAAGACGCTGTACTTTCAGGATCAGAAGCTCGTCGATGTTGATGACGAAGAGGTCTTCATGATCGATCCGCGCTTCGACTTCTTCGTCTTTGCTGGAACGACGT
>JANOBL010000666.1:0-2480 GCA_031411635.1 Betaproteobacteria bacterium | reverse complement strand
GCACTGCACCTTCGTTCAGGGGGGGTCTGCCTGCGCTGCCCCTTGAATGGTGGGGCGTTTGTCGCTATTAGACTGAGGGGGTGGAAACCAAGTGGTTGGAAGACTTTGTCAGCTTGGCCGAGACCCGCAGTTTTTCGCGCTCGGCACAGTTGCGCCACGTCACCCAACCAGCGTTTTCGCGCCGCATCCAGGCACTGGAGGCCTGGGCCGGCATCGATCTGGTGGATCGCTCGTCCTACCCCACGCGCTTGACTTCGGCCGGCGAGACCTTGCATGCGCAGGCGCTGGAAATTTTGGTGGCGCTGCAATCGGCGCGCAACCTGATGCGTTCGCACCGCGCCAGCGGCCAGGACGTGATCGAGTTTGCCGTGCCGCACACCTTGGCGTTCACGTTTTTTCCGCATTGGCTGATGGCGCTGCGCGGCCGGTTTGGTGGCGTCAAGACGCGTTTGATCGCGCTCAATGTGCACGATGCGGTGCTGCGGCTCACCGAGGGCGGCTGCGATCTGCTGATCGCCTACCACCATGCGTCGCAGCCGTTGCAGCTCAGCCCGGACCGCTACGAGATGTTGTCGCTGGGCCACGAGACGCTGGCCGCTTATGCCAAGGGTGATGCCGAGGGCCAGCCGCTGTTCCGGCTGAGCTCGGGTGGCGCGCCAACGCCGCTGCTGGCGTATGCCGCCGGCGCCTACATGGGCCACATGGTGGAGCAGATCATCCGTCAGATGCCGGTGCCGCCAGCGCTGGAGACCACCTACGAAACCGACATGGCCGAGGGCCTGAAGGCGATGGCGCTGGAGGGCCATGGGCTGGCGTTTTTGCCGGCCAGCTCGGTGCGCCAGGAGCTGAAGAGCCGGCGCCTGGTGCCGGCGGCCCCGCCCGGTGTGGGCGAGCTGACGATGGAGGTGCGCATCTACCGCGAAAAGCCGGTGGGTGCACGCCATGCCAAGGCCGCCGCGCAAGCGCTGTGGGATTTTTTGCGTCAAAGCGCGGCCAGCGGCTGAGGGGCAGCGGCGGCGGCAGACGCTCAGTGGCCGAGGATCTTGGACAAGAAGTCCTTGGTGCGGTCGCTCTGCGGGTTGTCAAAAAACGCATGCGGCTCGTTTTGCTCGACGATCTGGCCCTGGTCCATGAAGATCACCCGGTTCGCCACCGCCTTGGCAAAACCCATCTCGTGCGTGACGCACAGCATCGTGATGCCCTGGCCGGCCATCTCGATCATCACGTCCAGCACCTCCTTGATCATCTCGGGGTCCAGCGCCGAGGTGGGCTCGTCAAACAGCATGATCTTGGGTGTCAGGCACAGCGCGCGTGCAATCGCCACCCGCTGCTGCTGACCACCCGAGAGCTGCAGCGGGTACTTGCCGGCCTGCTCGGCGATGCGCACCCGCTTGAGCTGCTGCATCGCACGTTCGTCGGCGTCTTTCTTGGGCATCTTGCCCACCCACATCGGTGCCAAGGTCAGGTTCTCCAGCACCGTCAGGTGCGGGAACAGGTTGAACTGCTGGAACACCATGCCCACCTGTTTGCGGATCGCCTCGATGGCTTTCACATCGTCGGAGAGTTCCACCCCGTCCACCCGCAGCGTGCCTTGCTGGTGTTCTTCCAGCCGGTTGATGCAGCGGATCAAGGTGGATTTGCCGGAGCCCGACGGCCCGCAGATGACGATGCGCTCGCCCTTGGCCACCGACAAATCGATGTCGCGCAACACGTGGAAGCTGTTGCCGTACCACTTGTTGACCTTCTCGAAGGTGATGATTGCTTCAGTCATGGTTTGCCATTCTTTTCAACGATCTTTCGGCGATCAGCGGTTCTTGCTCTTGGACAACTGCTTTTCGATCCACAGGCTGTAGCGCGACATCGAAAAGCAGAACAGGAAGTAGATGCCCGCGATGAACAGATAGGCCTCGATCTTGAACGGCCGCCAGTTGCTGTCGCTGTTCAGTGCCAGGCTCATCGCGCCGGTCAGCTCGTACAGGCTGACGATGGTGACCAGCGAGGTGTCTTTGAAGATTGAGATGAAGTTGTTCATCACCCCCGGCACCACCAGCGCCAGCGCCTGCGGCAGGATGATCTTGCGCTGCGCCTGCCAGTAGCCCAGGCCCAGGGTGTCGGCCGCTTCTTGCTGGCCTTTGGGGATGGCTTGCAGGCCGCCGCGCACGATCTCGGCCATGTAGGCCGCTGCAAACAGCGTGATGCCCACCAGCACCCGGATCAGCACGTCGATGCTGGTGCCCGGCGGCATGAACAGCGGAAACATGAAGCTGGCCATGAACAACACGCTGATCAGCGGCACACCGCGGATCAGCTCAACGTACAACACGCAGATGGTCTTGATTGCCGGCATCTTGCTGCGCCGGCCCAGCGCCACCACCACCGCCAGCGGAAACGCGCCCACGATGGACAGGGTGGCCAGCATGATGGTGAGCGGCAGGCCGCCCCAGCGGTCGGTCTCCACCGGGCTCAAACCCAGCACGCCA
>JANOBL010000665.1:0-3120 GCA_031411635.1 Betaproteobacteria bacterium | reverse complement strand
CGTGGTCAGCTATGTGATCACCACCCTGGGCAGCTTCGGGCTGATCATGTTTCTGGCCCGCAGTGGCTTCGAGAGCGAGGAGATCACCGATCTGGCAGGGCTTGCCAAGCGCTCGCCCTGGCTGGCCGGCATCATGACCTTGTTCATGTTCTCGCTGGCCGGTGTGCCGCCGATGGTGGGTTTTTACGCCAAGCTGGCGATCCTGCAGGCGCTGATCACCACCAACGTCACCGGCTACATCGTGCTGGCGGTGATCGCCGTGATGCTGTCGCTGGTGGGCGCGTTTTACTACCTGCGCATCGTCAAGGTGATGTATTTCGATGAGCCCACCGATGCCTCGCGGCCGCTGCAAGGCGGTGGCGTCAGCGCACTGCTGGCGCTGAACGGGGCGGCGGTGCTGGGCTTTGGCCTGCTGCCGGGTGGGCTGATGGCGATGTGCCGGGATGCCATCCTGCGTGCGTTGGCCACCTGATCAGCCGCGCCCGCCTGTGATGGATGAGCCCTTGTTGGCCGAGCGCCGCATCGACGGCCAGCAGGTCTACCGCGGCAATTTTTTGGATGTGCGGCGCGACACCGTGGCCTTTGCCGATGGCAGCACCGCCACCCGCGAGTACATCGTGCACCCCGGTGCGGTGATGGTGGTGCCGCTGCTCGATGACGGACGGCTTGTGATGGAGCGCCAGTACCGCTACCCGCTGGGCCGGGTGCTGCTGGAGTTTCCTGCCGGCAAACTGGACGCCGGTGAATCGGTGCAGCAATGTGCCCAGCGTGAGCTGGCCGAAGAAACCGGCTACCGCGCCGCCGAATGGGCACGCGCCTGCGTGGTGCACAACGCCTGCGCCTATTCCACCGAGGGCATCGAGATCTGGTTTGCGCGTGGCCTGCAAGCTGGTGAGCGCCAGCTCGACCCGGGTGAACTGATCAACCTGTGCCTGCTGACCGAGGCCGAGCTGGACGCGCTGGCCGGCCGGGGCGAGCTGACCGACGTCAAGACCTTGATCGGCCTGCAGTGGTTGCAAAAGTGGCGCGCCGGTTTGTGGGCACTCGAATGGGGGCCGGGGCTGTGAAACCCGCCCGTCGATAATGTCAGCACGATGAAGGTGCTGAATCTGCGCTGTGAACAAGGCCATGGCTTCGAGGGCTGGTTTGCGTCCGAGGACGATTTCCAGGCGCAAACCGGCCGGGGCCTGGTGGAGTGCCCGCTCTGCGGCGACAAAGCCATCACCCGTTTGCCCAGTGCTCCGCGTTTGAACCTGTCAGGCGCCCGTGCGCCCGAACTGCCCGCGCCCAGCCCCGCGGCGGCGCCTGCCAGCCCTGCCGCCCATGCCGCCAGCGCGCCCAGCCCGGCGCTGCAAGCGCGCTGGCTGCAGGCGGTGCAAGAGGTGTTGCGCAATACCGAGGACGTGGGCGAGCGTTTTCCGGAAGAAGCCCGCCGCATCCATTACGGCGAGACCGCGCAGCGTGGCATCCGGGGCCAGGCCAGCGCCGAAGAGCGCGCCGAACTGGCTGAAGAAGGCATCGAGGTGATGCCCTTGCCGCTGCCGGCGGGCTTGAAGGGCCAGTCGCACTGAGCCGGCGGCTGGCGAGGGCCCGGCTGCGATACCGGTGGCTGGGCTGAGCCCGGCCGCCGCTACACCACGCGGCCGGGATTGAGCAGCCCGTGCGGGTCCAGCGCCAGCTTGATCGCCCGCATCAGGCCCAGCGCCACCGGCGATTTGCGCTCGGCCATCTCGTCCAGTTTCAGTGTGCCCACACCATGCTCGGCCGAGAACGAGCCGTGGTTGGCCTGCACCGCGTCGTAGACCACGCGGTTGATCGCATGTTCATGCGTGGCCAGAAACTCACCCACATTGCCACCTTCCGGGCCCTGCACGTTGTAGTGCAGGTTGCCATCGCCCAGGTGGCCAAAGTTGACCAGCCGCACGCCCGGAAACTGCTGTTGCAGCGCGGCATCGGTGTGCGCGCAGAAGCCCGGAATGGCCGAGACCGGCAGCGCGATGTCGTGCTTGACGTTCAATCCCTCTTCGCTCTGCGCCAGCGGGATGGACTCACGCAGATGCCACATCGCGGCCGATTGGGCCAGGCTTTCGGCCACCGCGGCATCGCTGATCAGGTCTTGTTCCAGCGCGGCTTCCAGCAGCGATTCGAAGCGCGCGCGGGCCGAGCTTTCATCGTCCGATGCCGCGTGTTCCAGCAACACGGTCCAGGGCGCGGGTGGCAGCGGTTGCGCAAGCTGCGCAAAGTGCTGCCGCACCAGGGACAGCGAAAACTGGTTCATCACCTCGAAGCCGGTCAGCCCGGCGCCCAGCCTGGTCTGGGCCAGGCCCAGCAAGGCCACGCACTGCGGCAGGCTGCCGGTGCTGGCCAGCGCTGTGAGGCTGGCCGCCGGCTGCGGAAACAGCTTCAAGGTGGCGGCAGTGATGATGCCCAGCGTGCCCTCGCTGCCGATGAACAGATCGCGCAAGTCGTAGCCGGTGTTGTCCTTGCGCAGACCGGTCAGGCCGGGCCATATCTCCCCCTGGGCGGTCACCACTTCCAGCCCGAGGCACAGCTCACGGGCATTGCCGTAACGCAGCACCGCGGTGCCGCCGGCATTGGTGGCCAGGTTGCCGCCGATGGTGCAGCTTCCCTCGGCCGCCAGGCTGAGTGGAAACAGCAAGCCGGCCTGCTCGGCGGCAGCCTGCACTGCTTGCAGCACACAGCCGGCTTCCACCGTCATCGTCAGGTTGGCGGGGTCTATCGCGCGCACCTTGTTCAGCCGGGCCAGGCTCAGCAACACCTGCCGGCCGCTGGTATCGGGCACGCCGCCGCCCACCAGGCCGGTATTGCCACCCTGCGGCACCACCGATGCGCCGTGTTGGGCACACAAGCGCAGCACCTGCGCCACCTCGTCCGGGCTGCCGGGGCGCACCACTGCAAGTGCCTTCCCATGCCAGCGCTTGCGCCAGTCCAGCTCCCAGGCGCTCAGGTCGCTGTCGGTCAAGACCTGGGACGCACCCAGTAATTGGCGCAGCGCCGGGATCAGTGTCGAGGAGGTCATGCGGTGGCCGCTGTGATGGCGGCAGCAGCCGCCGGGTGTTTGAGGCGCCAGCGCACATGCGCGGCACAGGCCATGAACAG
>JANOBL010000664.1:0-7744 GCA_031411635.1 Betaproteobacteria bacterium | reverse complement strand
GGTCGCAGGCGGCGCGGCGCAGTTTGGTCAGCGCCGCCAACACATGCATCTGGGCCTGGCCTTCGCCCGGGCCATCGCTCAGCACCTGGTTGATGCTTTCTTCGGCCTGCTGCCGCAAGGCCTCCAGCAGCGCCCGCTCGCGGCTGCCGGGCAGCACCTCGTGCACGATCTCGGTGCGCGGTGGCAGATCGGCCAGCACCTCGGTCTTGGTACGGCGCAGCAGAAACGGCGCCACCAGCCGGCGCAAACGGCGGCCGGCCTGGGCATCACCGTCGCGCTCGATCGGCCCGGCAAAACGCTGGTTGAACTGCTCCAGGCTGCCCAGCAGGCCGGGGTTGGCAAAACCCATGATGGACCACAGCTCGCCCAGCCGGTTTTCGATCGGCGTGCCGGTGAGCGCCAGCTTGAAATCGGCCGCCAGGCTTTGCGCGGCCTTGGCGCGCCGGGTGGCGGCGTTTTTGATCGCCTGGGCTTCGTCCAGCACCGCGCTGTGCCAGACCCGGCTGGCCAGGATTTCGCCGTCGAGCTGCAGCAAGCCGTAGCTGCACACCAGCACCTGGCCGGGGCCCAGGGCGGCCACCTGCTTGCGGCGGGCGGCTGTGCGGGCGCTGTCAGCAGGCGGGGTGTCGGGGTTGGCAGTGCTGACATCGGCCGGCGTCGGCTCGCCCACCTCGTCGTCGGCATCCGGCACAACGCTGCCGCTGCCGAACATCTCAAACTGCAGCCCCGGCGCAAACCGCGCCGCTTCGGCCAGCCAGTTGCCGCATACCGACGTGGGCGCCACCACCAGCGCCGGCCCGCCTGCGGCGCGGCCGATCAGCACGGCCAGTGTTTGCAGCGTTTTGCCCAGGCCCATGTCGTCGGCCAGCACCGCGCCAAAACCGCTGGCGGCCAGGCGCATCAGCCACTGCAAGCCGGTGTGCTGGTAGTCGCGCAGCTCGGCGGCCAGGCCGGTTGGCACCTCAAACACCCGCGTTTGTGAAGCCTCCCAGGCCTGGCACCGCTGCTGCCAGGCGGCATCCCCCGCCAGCAGCGGTGCATCGGCCTGGGCCGACCAGGCCAGTGCCGCCAGCGGCGACAAACGCTGCACCTTGCCCTGCGTCACCACCACCGCGCGCAGATCGGCAAGCTGCTGGCGCAAGGTATCGGTCAGTGCCAGGAACGCACCGTCGCCCAGCGCCACGTAGCGGCTCCTGCCCTGGGCCAGCAGCTCCAGTAGCTGGCGCAAGCGCAGCACCTCGCCGCCATCCAGCGCCACTTCACCGTCGATCTCCAGCCAGTCGCCCCGGCTGTTCACCTTCAGCGCCACCTACGCCGCGCTCACCGCCTTGACCTTCAGCGCCTTGCCCTTGGGCCACTCGGCCACGATGGCGGGCGCCAGCCGGCCTATCGCTTCCACCACCGCCAGCGCCTGCTCGGGCTGGTCCAGCAGCCAGTGGGGGTCGCTATCGTCCAGCCAGTCCACCGCGCTGGTCAGCGCCAGCAGCGATGCCCGCTCGGCGGCCAGGTCACGCCGGGTGGACAAGGTCAGGCCCTGGTGCACGGTGGTCAGCCGCTCGCGGCCCTGGCCCGGGCCGGGGCGGGGGCCAAAATCGCCAAACGGTGCGGCCACCAGGCGCAGCGACAAGCCGTCGCCCTGCGGCGTCAGCTCGGCGCGCAGCACACTGCTGGACTGCACCTCGGCGCCGGCATCGGCATCGCTGGTGAGCTGGAAATGCGTGCCCAGCACGCGCAGCGCAGCGTCCATCTCGGTGCGTGCGGCCACCGGCACCTGCCAACCCTGGCTGACCAGCTCGGCCACCCGGGCCTGGGCAAAACTGATGCGCAGCAGCCGGGCGCGGTCGGGCCCGTCGCGCAGCAGCAGCACCGCCGGCCGGCTGGTCTCGTTGTAGCGGCGGTTGATGATTTCGGATTCCCATTCGTCGTCGTCGTCGGCGTCATCGTCGCCACCCAGATCGCTGGCATCGGCGGCGGCCAGCGCGGCATCGTCCGGGCGGATCGGGTCCACCACGCGAAACTGCAAAAACTCACCGCGTGTCAGCACCTCCAGTTGCGGCAGCGCCTCGTTCAGCTCGATGAACTGCAGCGGGTCATCGGCCCAGGCCACCTGCGGGTGGCGCACCAGCGCCTGCACCGCCACCAGCTTGTCGATCACAAGCTGGCCGCCAAACGGCTGCTTCCTGATGGCGCGCAGCACGGCGGCGTCGTGCGCCGGCAGATCTGCGCGTTTGCTCAGGTTGACCAGCGAGACGGCCTTGGGTTTGCCCAGGCCACGCGCACCGGCTTTTTGCTCCAGCGGCTTGACCTGGCGCACCCGGCCCAGTGCATCGGCAGCCACGGTCCAGATCAGCCGGTCGGCTTCCACGCTGGCGCCTGCTGCGGCCGATCCACCCACCGGCCCCAGCGCAACGATGGCGTTCAGCGCCTCGCGCCAGCGCGCCGCCGGTGCACCCACCGGAAACGGCTGCGCCGCATCGGCGGCGCTGGGCGCGGTGTCCAACAGCAAACAGGTCGCGCGGCGCACCATCATCGCCAGCCAGGGCAGGCCGGCGCTGTCATAGCCCTGGGCCAGCGCCGCGCTGTGGCCGGCAAGCTGCGCCGGGTAGGGCGGCCTGAGGCCCAGCCAGGCCGCCAGCAGCAAATGGCTGAGTTGGTGCAAGCCATGCAGCCGGCCGCTGTGCAGCGGCGCCAGTGCAAACACCCGCACATTGCGCGGTGCATCGCCCAGGCGCTGGTCGATCGCCTCTTGCCACACGCCCCAGAAGGTGTAGGCATCGGCGTCGCGCTTGCCGGCCTCACCGGCGGCAAATTTGCGCGCCTTGGTCCAGGCGGCCGGCTCGGGCTGGGCGATCAAGGCCAGCAGATAAAACCAGGACGTGGGCTCGTCGAACAACTGCTTGCGCTTGCCCGACAGCGCCGAGCGCTCTTTCCAGGCCAGCTCAAACGCCAGCGCACCGTAGCCATGCTGGCCTTCGGCAATGTCGGCCGCCGCGCGCAGCGCCTGGGCCGCGGGGTCGTCCAGGCCCAACAGCACCCGCCGGGCGTCGTCGCGCTGGCCGGCCAGCACCAGGCGCTCGGCCAGGCGCAGGCGCAGATGGTCGTGCAGCACATCGGCGCGCGGCTGGCTTTGGTCCAGCAGCCAGTGCCACAGTGGCAAGGTCAGCGCCTCGTTGTCGCCGCCCAGGTGGCCCAGCAGCTTGATCAGCAGCCGCAGCCGCAGCTCGGGGTCGATGCGGTCCCACAGCAGCGCATCAAACGGCCGCAGCAGCGCCACCGCCAGCAGCCCGGGGGACTCGGGCGACGCCTGGCGGCTCAACTGGCACAGCCGCTCAAACACCGCCGGCGTGCGCCCGGCGTGCACCACCACGCGGATGGCGCCCACCATCGCTTCCTCGCCAAACAGCTCCAGGTGCCAGGTGTTGTCAAAGCGGAACAGCCGCCGCCACGCCGCCCACCAACGCTCGCGGGCCTCGGGCTGCTGCACCAGTGCGGCAAAACGCGGCCAGGCCAGGCCCGGCGTCACCCACCACTGGCCCTGGCTGCTGCTGATCGCCAGCCCGGCCTGGTGCAGCTCGGCCAGCAGCCGGCGCAGCTCCTGGCCGTAAAAACCCACACCGCGCTGCATGCGGTGGTCGGCCAGCAACTCCGCCAGCCGGCTGAGGTTGATCGGCGCCTGCATCACGCACAGCGCGTCAAACACGGTTTGCTGGTCGGGCTTCAGTGGAATGGGCGGGCTGGGCAGGGCGGTAGAAGGCGGCATGGCAAGGCTCACACGGCCAGGGGCCTGGCGGGACGCTGAAAACCGGCCAGTGTAGAAGCCGCTTTCCACTGCCGCCGCGCTGGCGCGACAATCTGCGCTGCAATTCCGCGCACCCGCCAGCCCGAGAACCCCATGACCGCACGCACGCTTTACGACAAGCTCTGGGACGACCATGTTGTCCACACCGAGGAGGACGGCACCGCCACCCTCTACATCGACCGCCACCTGGTGCACGAGGTCACCAGCCCGCAGGCTTTCGAGGGCTTGCGGCTGGCCGGGCGCAAGGTCTGGCGGGTCAGCTCCATCGTCGCCACCGCCGACCACAACACCCCCACCACCGGCTGGGCCCAGGGTTACGACGGCATTGCCGATCCGATCAGCAAACTGCAGATCACCACGCTGGACGCCAACATCGCGGCCTACGGCGCGGCGGCCTACTTTCCGTTTCTGGACAAGCGCCAGGGCATCGTGCATGTGATCGGGCCGGAGCAGGGCGCCACCTTGCCGGGCATGACCGTTGTCTGCGGCGACAGCCATACATCTACCCACGGCGCGTTTGGTGCGCTGGCGCATGGCATAGGCACCAGCGAGGTGGAGCATGTGATGGCCACCCAGACCCTGTTGACCAAAAAAGCCAAGAACCTGCTGGTCAAGGTGGACGGTGTGTTGGCCAAGGGCCTGACCGCCAAGGACATCGTGCTGGCCATCATCGGCAAGATCGGCACCGCGGGTGGCACCGGCTACACGATCGAGTTTGGCGGCGCAGCGATCCGGGCGCTGAGCATGGAAGGCCGCATGACGGTGTGCAACATGGCGATCGAGGCCGGTGCCCGCGCCGGCCTGGTGGGCGTGGACGAGACCACCATCGCATATGTCAAAGGCCGGCCGTTTGCGCCCAAGGGTGTGGAGTTTGAGCATGCCGCCGCGCTGTGGCGCACGTTGCGCAGCGACGACGGCGCGCACTTTGACGCCATCGTCGAGTTGGACGCCAGCCAGCTCAAGCCCCAGGTCACCTGGGGCACCAGCCCCGAGATGGTGCTGGCCATCGATCAGCGGGTGCCCGACCCCGACAAGGAAAAAGACGATACCAAGCGCAGCGCGATCGAGCGTGCACTGGTCTACATGGGCCTGGAGCCGAACAAGCTGATCAGCGACATCCGCATCGACAAGGTCTTCATCGGAAGCTGCACCAACAGCCGTATCGAGGACATGCGCGAGGCTGCGGCGGTGGTGCGCCGCATCGGCGGCCGGGTGGCCAGCAATGTCAAGCTGGCGCTGGTGGTGCCGGGCTCGGGCCTGGTCAAGGCCCAGGCCGAGGCCGAGGGGCTGCACGAGATCTTCAAGGCCGCCGGCTTTGAGTGGCGCGAGCCGGGCTGCAGCATGTGCCTGGCGATGAACGCCGACCGGCTGGAACCCGGTGAGCGCTGCGCCTCCACCAGCAACCGCAACTTCGAGGGCCGCCAGGGCGCTGGCGGCCGTACCCATCTTGTCAGCCCGGCGATGGCCGCCGCCGCCGCTTTGAACGGCCACTTTGTCGACATCCGCCGCGTGTCGTGACCCACCCCCTACGGCCTGACGGCCGCCCCCTCAAGGGGGCAACGCCAGCGGCCCGGCAGAGCCGGTTCCGCGGCGTTCGCTGGGTTGAGCCGCACAACCACTGAGAGGTTTTTCATGCAAGCTTTCACCGTGCACAAAGGCCTGGTCGCCCCGATGGACCGCGCCAACGTCGATACCGACGCCATCATCCCGAAGCAGTTCTTGAAAGCCATCGCCCGCACCGGCTTTGGCCCCAACCTGTTTGATGCCTGGCGCTATCTTGACAAGGGCGAGCCCGGCCAGAACCCGGCCGACCGCAAGCCGAATCCGGATTTTGTGTTGAACCACCCACGTTATGCCGGCGCGTCGGTGCTGCTGGCGCGCAAGAACTTTGGCTGCGGCTCCAGCCGCGAGCACGCGCCCTGGGCGCTGGAGCAATACGGCTTCCGCGCCTTGATCGCGCCCAGCTTTGCCGACATCTTTTTCAACAACTGCTTCAAGAACGGCATCCTGCCGATCCAGTTGCCCGAATCGGTGGTGGCGTTGTTGTTTGACGAAGTGCATGCGTTTCCGGGGTATCAGCTCACCGTGGACCTGCCACGCCAGGTGGTGCTCAAGCCCGACGGCAGCGAGATCGCTTTCGAGGTGCAGGCCTTCCGCAAATACTGCCTGGTCAACGGTTTCGACGACATCGGCCTGACCCTGCGCCATGCCGACAAGATCAAGGCCTTCGAGGCCGAGCGGCTGGCGCGCATGCCTTGGCTGGACCAACGCGTTTTGTGAGCGTCAATGGGGTCATGAAGCGCTGGTTCCAGCGCGCCGTGCTGAGCCGGCCCTGGCTCACCTTCATCGTGATGGGGCTGTGCTTCTTCGCCTTTGGTGTCGGCTCACTGAACCTGTTTTACCTGTTCAGCGCCAATGCCGAGCTGCTGTTCAACCACGGCTGGCTGGCGCTGATGGAGGGTGGGCTGCAGCAACTGGTGGAGCTGTTGCTGACCGGTTATGCCTCGATGGCCGCTTACACCGTGTTCAAGGCCTGTGAATACCGCCTGGCGCATTGGCTGGCGGACGAATGAAAAGAGAGTGAAACCATGAAGATCGCAATCCTGCCAGGTGACGGCATCGGCACCGAAATCGTCGCCGAGGCCGTCAAGGTGCTGGCGGTGCTGGACCTGAAGTTCGAAACCGAAACCGCGCTGGTCGGCGGTGCCGCCTACGAGGCCCATGGCCACCCGCTGCCCGAGAGCACGCTGAACCTGGCCAAGGCCGCCGATGCGGTGCTGTTCGGCGCCGTGGGTGACTGGAAGTACGACAAGCTGGATCGGCCGCTGCGCCCCGAGCAGGCCATCCTGGGCTTGCGCAAGCACCTGGGGCTGTTTGCAAACTTTCGCCCGGCGATCTGCTACGAGCAGCTCACCGCTGCATCGTCGCTGAAGCCCGAACTCGTCTCGGGCCTGGACATTTTGATCATCCGCGAGCTGACCGGCGACATCTACTTCGGCCAGCCACGTGGCCGCCGCATCGCGCTGGACGGCCATTTTCCGGGCGCCGAAGAGGCCTTCGACACGATGCGCTACAGCAAGCCCGAGATTCAGCGCATCGCCCATGTGGCCTTCCAGGCGGCGCGCCGGCGCAGCAAAAAAGTCACCTCGGTGGACAAGGCCAACGTACTGGAGACCTTCCAGTTCTGGAAAGACGTGGTTACCGAGGTGCATGCCGAGTACCCCGATGTGGCACTCGACCACATGTACGTGGACAACGCCGCGATGCAGCTTGTCAAGGCGCCCAAGGCGTTTGACGTGGTGGTCACCGGCAATATGTTCGGCGACATCTTGAGCGACGAGGCCGCGATGCTGACCGGCTCGATCGGCATGCTGCCGTCGGCCAGCCTGGACCAGGCCAACAAGGGCTTGTACGAGCCCAGCCATGGCAGCGCGCCCGACATCGCCGGCAAGGGTGTTGCAAACCCGTTGGCTACAATCTTGTCAGTTGCCATGATGCTGCGCTACACCTTGAATCAAACCGAAGCCGCCGACCGGATCGAATCCGCGGTGCGCGCGGTGCTGTCCACTGGCCTGCGCACCGGCGACATCTGGTCCGAGGGCACGCAGCGGGTGGGCACACGCGAGATGGGTGACGCGGTTGTTGCGGCGCTGTCCGGCAAAACCATTGCGACGATTACCAAGAGCTAGTCAGCGCCGGACCGTCTCGCCCCACACCTGGACCCCGGCGAACGAGCCGGGCAAGCTGGGGGGTCCGGAACTCAACTGGGAGGCTTTGAAATGGCACTCGTAGGATTGGTTGGCTGGCGCGGCATGGTCGGCTCGGTGCTGATGGACCGCATGCGCGCCGAGAACGACTTTGCGCTGATCGAACCGATGGTCACTTCGATTCATGGCACGCGGGAACTGGTGCAACTGATAACGCCATCGGTTGCGGTGTGGCACT
>JANOBL010000663.1:0-5057 GCA_031411635.1 Betaproteobacteria bacterium | reverse complement strand
GGGCGGGGTGGCGGTTTTTGGCCCCGTGCCCCCCCCCGGGGCCCGTACCCGCCAACCTACCCCCCATTCCCCGCCCCAAAACACGCCACCCCACCCCGACGCTCCGTCACTGCGGTGGCGTGCGCTGGTTTTCAAAAACCTTCGAAGTGCACCGCAGGTGGTGGGCCGAGGACGCCGGGTGACCGGATGCCGTAGGTCGAGGAGGAGAAGTCGGCCGTCTCCGGCCGGCTTCGGAGGACACGGAGGCAGCCGGTCACCCGGTGGCCTCGGCCTCTCTACCGGCCCCAAAACGCCTGCACAGATGCAGCGTTAGAGTGGGCACGCCACTTCCGGCCCGTTCAGGAGCTGCCCCATGATGATCCCGTCACCCTCGCGCACCCGCCGCGTGGTGGTTGGTTTTGCCGCCAACCACACCGAGAGATTGACCAGCGGAGGCACCCATGGCCGTCGCTGAAACCCGGCCCAACCCCGCCACCGGCCGCAGCGCCAACTGGCGCATGGCCCTGGACATCGAGCGCTGCATGGGCTGCCATGCCTGCAGCGTGGCCTGCAAGGTGGAAAACCAGGTGCCGCTGGGGCGCTTCCGCACCAAGGTGTACTACCTGGACGAGGGCAAGTTCCCCAAGGTGAAACGGCACTTCTTGCCCACCTTGTGCATGCAGTGCGAAGACACACCCTGCCTCAAAGCCTGCGACCGCATTGCGATCATCAAGGGCGCCGACGGCATCGTGCGCATCGACCCCGACCGCTGCGAGCATGTGGGCGCCTGCGAAGCCGCCTGCCCCTACGGCGCCATCGGCTGCGACGACAACGACATCGCCGACAAATGCGACTTTTGCTCACACCGGCTGGATGCCGGCATGGAGCCAGCCTGTGTGGAAACCTGCCCGGCCGAGGTGTTTCACTTTGGCGATGCCAACGATCCCAACTCGCCATACTCGCGTTTTGTCGCTCAAAAAGGCGCTGAGCTGAAACCGCTGAAGCCCGAAGAAAAAACCCAGCCCCGGGTGACTTACCGAGGCCACAACGTGGCGATGGAAGCCAAGATCCCCAAAGGCCGGGTGCACGACCCCTACTCCTACGAGATCGAGACCTGGACGCAATTGCAAAGCCAGTTTCCGCCCGCGCAGCGCGTGGTGTGGATGAAACCCGGCAAGGTCTAGGAGCGCGCTATGAAAAACACATCGACGACAGCGTCGCGCCGCCGCTTTGTCAAAGGCGGTTTGAGCGCGCTGGGCACGCTGGGCCTGGGCCAGACCATCAGCCTGGTGCCTGGGCAAGCACAAGCACGGACGCTGATCGGCCAGCGCAAGGCGCAGCGCCGCGCCAACGGCCGGGGCCGGCTGAAAAACGACTATTCCAAAGCCAAGATCATCAAGAGCGTGTGCCTGAACTGCTCCACCGTGTGCGGCATCCAGGGCTATGTGATCGACGGCAAACTGGTCAAAGTGGGCGGCAACCCGGAAGACCCGAACAACGGCAAGAGCCTGTGCGCCAAAGGCCAGAGCGGGCCCACGATCAACGACTACGCCGACCGGCTGCTGTACCCCTTGCAGCGGGTGGGCCCACGCGGCAGCGGCCAGTGGAAACGCATCTCCTGGGACGAGGCCTACGCGCAAATGGTGCCGCGCATCCAGAAGGCCATCGATGAAGGCAAGCCCGAGGAGGTGGCCATCCACATCGGCCGATCACGCCTGGGCGAGGAGATGGGGCGGTTCTTGAACGCGATCGGCTCGCCGTCGCTGTTCAACCACCGGGCCATCTGCTCCAGCAACAAGCGGGCGGCCAACTATGTGTGCCTGGGCGAGACCGATTGGGAAAGCCCGGACGCCGAGCACACCAAGTACATCCTGAACTTTGGCTCCAATTTCTACGAGGCGCACCAGGGCGCCATCCATGTGGCCAAGCGCATGATCCGGGGCCGCTTTGACAACGGCGCCAAGCTGGTGACGTTTGATGTGCGGCTGTCCAACACTGCCGGCCGCAGCGATGAATGGTGGGCCCCCAACCCGGGCAGCGAAGGCGCGATTGCGCTGGCCATGGGTCACGCGATCATCGAGGCGGGCCAGGCCGACCGGGTGTTTCTGGACGACTGGTGCAACGTCAAGGCGGACGCGCTGCAAGCCTGGCTGAAGCAATACACGCCGGCCTGGGCCGAGAAGCTGTCGGGCATCCCGGCGGCAGACATCCAGCGTATGGCATTGGAGTTTGCCGCCGCGCGGCCCAGGGCGGTGGCGTTTACCAACCGGGGCTCGTCGGCGCACTACAACGGCTTCAACAACGACCGGGCGGTGATCCTGCTCAACGCCATCGTCGGCAGCATCGGCCAGCCCGGCGGTTACTGCTACGGCGAAGAGCCCACCCGCGTGCCGCCCAAGGTGTTTCCGCAGCCCAGCCCGCAGCCGCCGGCACCCAAGGCCAGGAGCGCGATCGAGAACCCGCCCGAGTGGCCGCTGGCCAACAAATGGCAGCGCATGAAGGTGGGCCAGATCGTCTTTGATCACCTGAAGCAAGGCCGGGGCAAGCTGCAGGTCTACATCAGCTACACCTTGGCCGCGCCGCAGACCTGGCCCGAGGGCCGCAGCCTGGCGGTGGAGGTGCTGAAAGACGAAAAGCTGATCCCGTTTCACGTCTGCTCGGACATTGTCTACAGCGAGACCGCGCATTACGCTGACCTGATCCTGCCCGACGCCAGCTACATGGAACGCTGGGGGTTCGATACCCGCAACAACATGGAGCTGCGCGACTACGTCACGCTGCGCCAGCCCATCGTGCCACCGCCGGCCGAGTGCAAGAGTTTTGTCGATGTGCTGATAGCTTTGGGCCAGCGCATCTCGCCCGAGACCGCCCAGTACTTCAACTTCAACGACCATGAAGACTGGATGCGCCAGCGCTGCACCGGTTTGACCAAGCTGGTGGGTGAAGACGGCTTTGAGTACATGAAAAAACACGGCGTCTGGCAAGACATGAGCAAGCCCAAGTACTACGGGCTGTACGCCTGGGAGCTGCGGGCCGACCAGTTGGCCAACACCCGGGTGGACGAGACCACGCAAACCATTTTGCGCAAGGCTGCCGATGGCAAGGAGCAAGCCATCGGCGTGATGCAGGGGGGCAAGGCGCGGCGCGGTTTTGCCACGCCGTCGCGCAAGTTTCAGGTGTTCAGCCAGGACGTGGCCGATTCGGCCAAGGCGCTGGCGTTCCCCGAGCCTTATGGCGCCGGCATGCCGGGCTGGTTTGCCGTGCCGTCGATCGCGTCGATGGGGCCCGACCACCTGCACCTGGTCACTTTCAAATGGAACGTGCACACCCAGGGTCGCACCGCGTCGCAAAAATACCTGACCGAGATCGTGCACCACAACCCCTTGTGGATGCACACCTCGGCGGCCGAGGCGCGCGGTTTGAAGACCGGGGATCTGGTGGAAATCACCACTTGGCGCGGTGCGGCCCATGCCTACAAACACGCCACCAGCCAACCGGGCGACGCGGTGGGCACCGTGGTGGTGCCGGTGTGGGTGACCGAAGGCATCCACCCCCGGGTGATTGCGATGTCCAACAGCCTGGGCAATTTTGCGCAGGGCCGGGCCGGCAACGGCAAGCGGGAGCCGCGGGCCGACTTTGCCGGGTTTGACGACCAGGTGATTGCCGAAGACCAGGATTTGTCGGAGGACATGTGGTGGGGCGCCGGCCAGGGTTTGTGGTCGCGCTTGACCGGCTCGGGCAACGGCCTGGGTGTGGGCTACAACATCAACGCGATCTTGCCGATCTACCCGTCGCCGCTGGTGGGCATGCAAGGCTGGTACGACACGGTGTGCACGGCGCGACGGGCTTGATACTGCTTGCTCAGGCACTCTTGAAGGCATCAAATGATGCTATATTTGATGCCTGTCCAAAGGCCACGCCATGCGCACCACACTCAACATCGACGACGATTTGCTTGCCAAAGCCCAGCAACTGACCGGACCGATGGACCGGTCCGCCCTGCTGCGGGAGGCGCTGACCGCCTTGATCGAGCGTGAAAGCGCCCGCCGTCTGGCCCGGCTGGGTGGGTCTCAGCCGGCGTTGGAGGCCGCGCCGCGCAGGCGCGAGGAGTCGCCCGCTTGATCCTGGTGGACACGTCGGTGTGGGTGGACCACCTGCGCCGGGGCGACGCACAGCTTGCCGGCTTGCTGGACCGAGGCCAGGTGCTGATGCACCCGTTTGTGATCGGCGAAATCGCTTGCGGCAGCCTGCGGGACAGGCCGTCTATCCTGGTGCTGCTGGCGCAGTTGCCAGCCGCCGTGGTGGCCGAGGGCAACGAGGTTCTCGGTTTCATCGAGCGCCGCAGCCTGCATGGCAAAGGCATAGGCTATGTCGATATGCATCTGCTGGCATCGGTGGCGCTGACCAGCGACGCCAGGCTATGGTCCCGCGACAAACGCTTGAGCCAAGCAGCGGATGCCTTGGGCTGCGCTTTCCACGACAAGGCTGCACATTGAGCCTTTTGCCAACAATCCGCATCCGCCCGTGGGTGCATGCCAAGCCCCGGGCGGGCCCGGCTGTTCCCTAACCATTGGGATGGCAGGGCGGCCGGATTTGAGCACCATATCTCTGTCCGCCCAACCCACCCAGGAGAACCGCATGGCCAGCAGCAAGACCCCCGGCACCCAGCGCAATACCGCGCCCGTCACCACCACCCCTCCCGATGCCAACGAGGTGGCCCAACAGCTTGCCGGCGCGGTGCGCACGGTCAGCGACGCAATGGCATCTGCAGAGCTGGGCGCCGCCGCGGTGTCCACCAACCTGACCGCCGAACTCAACAACATCGACTTCCGCAAGATGATCGGCGGCCCCTTGCAAGCCGCGGTGGACGCCCAGGTGGCCTCGTCGCTGGCCACCGTGGATTTCATCAACAAGGTGGGCTTTACCGCACCCGATGACCAAGGCAAGCGCGAGCTGGTGATGGTCGACTTCACCCACAAGCGCAAGGACGTGGATGCCGAAGGCAAGCTGGTCGAGAAAGAAACCTTCATCAAAGTGCCGCTGCTGGCGATGCTGCCGATCCCGTCGCTGCGCATCGA
>JANOBL010000662.1:0-3840 GCA_031411635.1 Betaproteobacteria bacterium | reverse complement strand
GCAACGTGATGCTCAAAACCTCAGAGGGCCTGGCCGGCATGATGGGCCAGTTCATCAAGGAGGAGTTCACCCGCACGCCGTTGTCCAAGCTGGCGGCGCTGGTGGCCTTGCCGGTGCTCAACCGCTTCAAGGCCCGGGTTGACCACCGGCGCTACAGCGGTGGTGCCTTGCTTGGCCTGCGCGGGCTGGTGTTCAAGGCCCATGGATCTTAGGATGCGTTTGCTTTCGAGCGGGCGCTGGCCCGGGCTTATGATGCGGCCCGCAATCGGTTGCTGGACCGGGTGCACGACCGCATCCGCGACACCTTGGCCGTGTTGCCCGAGGCCGGTGGCGCGATGGTTGCCAACAGTGTTCCGGCTGTCGTGCCCGCCGTAGTGCCCGCCGTTGTGACATCCGTCAAAGCTGCATGAACCCAAGCCCATTCCACTCTTTGCCCGGTCTGCCCAAGACCACCCGCATCGCCGGCACCGGCAGCATGCTGCCGGCCCGGCGTGTCAGCAATGCACAACTGACGGCCGAGCTGGCCGAGCGCGGTGTCGAGACATCCGACGAGTGGATCGTCGAGCGCACCGGCATCCGCGCGCGCTATTTTGTGGATGCCGGCACCGGCGCCAGCGACCTGGCGGTGGGTGCTGCGCGCCAGGCCATGGAGGCCGCCGCTTGTGCCGCAGCAGACATCGACCTGATCATCCTGGCCACATCCACACCCGACATGGTGTTTCCGTCCACCGCCTGCATCGTGCAGCAAAAGCTGGGCATCGTCGGTTGCCCGGCGTTTGATGTGCAGGCCGTCTGCTCGGGCTTTGTCTACGCGCTGACGGTGGCCGATTCGATGATCCGCACCGGCAGCGCGCGCCGCGCTTTGGTGATCGGCGCCGAGGTGTTTTCGCGCCTGCTGGATTTCAACGACCGCGGCACCTGCGTGCTGTTTGGCGACGGCGCCGGCGCGGTGGTGCTGGAGGCCAGCGATGCCCCTGGCCTGCTGGCCACCGACCTGCACGCCGATGGCCGCCATGTTGGCATCCTGTGTGTGCCGGGCAATGTCTCGGGCGGTCAGGTGCTGGGCGATCCACTGCTCAAGATGGACGGCCAGGCGGTGTTCAAGCTGGCGGTGGGCGTGCTGGAGTCGGCCGCCCGCACGGTGCTGGCCAAGGCCGACCGCAGCGAAGCCGACATCGATTGGCTGATCCCGCACCAGGCCAACATCCGCATCATGACCGGCACCGCGCGCAGGCTCAAATTGGCGATGGACAAGGTGATCGTCACGGTTGACGAGCATGGCAATACCTCCGCGGCGTCGATCCCGCTGGCGCTGGACGTTGCGGTGCGATCAGGCCGCATCCGGCGCGGCGATACGCTGATGCTCGAAGGTGTGGGTGGTGGCTTCACCTGGGGTGCCGTGCTGCTCGATTACTGAGCCGCGCCGCACCACGCTGACCACGCCTAGCCAACCCACGACGCCAATCCACGACGGATCGCCCCACGATGACTTCGTTTGCGTTTGTATTCCCGGGCCAAGGCTCGCAAGCGGTGGGCATGCTCGATGCCTGGGGCGACCATGCGGCGGTGCGCAGCACGCTGGAAGAAGCCTCCCAGGCCTTGGGCGAGGACATCGCCGCGCTGATTGCCGGCGGCCCCAAGGACAAGCTCGACCTCACCACCAACACCCAGCCGGTGATGCTGACGGCGGCCATCGCCTGCTGGCGTGCCTGGTTGGCCGAAGGTGGTGCCTTGCCTGCGGCGCTGGCCGGCCATTCGCTGGGTGAATACAGCGCGCTGGTGGCCGCTGGCAGCCTGAGCCTGGCCGATGCGCTGCCGCTGGTGCGTTTCCGGGCCCAGGCAATGCAGCAGGCGGTGGCGGTGGGGGCCGGCGCGATGGCCGCGATCCTGGGCCTCTTGCCCGAGCAGGTGCGCGAAGGCTGCGCGCAAGCCGCTGCCGCGTCGGGTGAGGTGGTGGCCGCCGCCAACTTCAACGATCCCAAACAAACCGTGATCTCCGGCAGCCAGGCCGGTGTGGATCAAGCCTGTGTGCTGCTCAAGGCGATGGGCGCCAAGCGCACCTTGTTGCTGGCGGTGTCGGCGCCGTTCCACTGCGTGCTGATGAAGCCGGCGGCCGATGCGCTGCGCGAGCGGCTGGCCTCGGTGGTGATCAACCCACCGCAGATCCCGGTGATCAACAACATCGACGTTGCCGCGCCCAGCGATGCGGCTGCAATCCGCGATGCGCTGTACCGCCAGGCCTTCGGCCCGGTGCGCTGGCTGGAGGTGGTGCAGGCACTGCGCGCACGCGGTGTGGCGGCCGTGGTGGAGTGTGGCCCTGGCAAGGTGCTGGCCGGCATGGTCAAGCGCATCGATGACCAGGCCCTGAGCGCAGCGGTGTTTGATCCCGCTTCGCTGCAAGAGGCCAAGTTGATGCTGGAAAAGGCAGTGCCGGCATGAGCGACCCCCAAGCCGTGGCCCTGGTCACCGGCGCCAGCCGGGGCATTGGCCGGGCCATTGCCAGTGCGCTGGCGGCCCAGGGTTTCACGGTGATCGGCACGGCCACCAGCCAGGCCGGCGCAGCGGCGATCACGGCCGCGTTGGCAACTATCGGGCCCGGCCGCAGCCGGGGTCTTTGCCTGGATGTCAACGATGCGGCCGGGGTGGAAGCCGCGATCGACGCCATCGTCAAAGCCGAAGGCGGCTTGCAAGTGCTGGTCAACAACGCCGGCATCACGCGCGACACCTTGGCGATGCGCATGAAGGACAGCGACTGGGACGCGGTGATTGACACCAACCTGAAAGCGGTGTTCCGCTGCAGCCGCGCGGTGATGCGCACGATGATGAAGCAGCGCTACGGCCGCATCATCAACATCACCTCGGTGGTGGGCGCGTCGGGCAATGCCGGCCAGGCCAACTACGCTGCCGCCAAGGCCGGCGTGGCCGGCATGACACGGGCACTGGCGCGTGAGCTGGGCAGCCGCAACGTCACCGTCAACTGCATTGCGCCGGGTTTTATCCACACCGACATGACCGGGCAATTGCCCGAGGCCCAAAAGGCCGCGCTATTGGCCCAGGTGCCACTGGGCCGGCTGGGCACGCCGGAAGAAATTGCCCACGCGGTGGTTTTTCTCGCGTCGCCGCTGGCGGGTTACATCACCGGTGCCGAGTTGCATGTCAACGGCGGCATGTTCATGAACTGATGTTTTTTCCGCCGGTCAGGGGCCCGACCGGCGCGGTGTTGGTGCGCACAAAAGAGGCGCGCTGCCACCGGTAGAATCCTGGGCTGTTTGAGCATTTTTCACTCCTGGAGGAGTCATGAGCGATATCGAAGCACGCGTCAAGAAAATCATTGCCGAGCAACTGGGTGTGCCCGAGGGCGACGTCACCAACGAAAAAGCCTTTGTGGCCGATCTGGGTGCCGACTCGCTCGACACGGTGGAATTGGTGATGGCGCTCGAAGACGAGTTTGGCATCGAGATCCCCGATGAAGAGGCCGAGAAGATCACCACGGTGCAGTTGGCGATCGACTACGCGCAAAGCCATCAAAAGGCTTGAACAAACCCTGACATGACTCGTCGCGTCGTCATCACCGGCCTGGGGCTGATCAGCCCGGTGGGCAACACCGTGGACCAGGGCTGGGCCAATCTGCTGGCGGGCCGGTCCGGCATTGCCAACATCACCCGGTTTGATGCCTCTGCCATGGCCTGCCGCTTTGCCGGTGAGGTCAAGGGCTTCAATGTCGAGGATTACCTCCCCGGCAAAGAAGCCCGCCACATGGACACTTTCATCCATTACGGCATGGCCGCTGCCATCCAGGCCGTGGCCGATGCCGGCCTGCCCACCGGCGATGCACTGAGC
>JANOBL010000661.1:0-1980 GCA_031411635.1 Betaproteobacteria bacterium | reverse complement strand
AACCCAAGTTGGCTCCTTGCCTCGGCTACTTAGAGACCGTCCAACCTCTTGCGCCTTTGCCCGAAGTTCAGAGTACGCACGGCCTTGCGGCGACTTCCGCATTTCCCTGAGGGCTCGACGCACCTTTGCTAGGCTCTTCTTGTTCATGATAGTGCAGGCGATATCACCATGTGTCAACCCTTGGCTAAGTGATCAAGTTGCAGAAAAGCGCCTTGTTTCGTCCTCCAGCGAGCAGATGCTCGAACCTGAAGTGGCAGCTGGCACCGCTGGCCTTCGGGTTGGTCGATGCGTGAATCGGGTTCGCTTCGCGCTGACAGGTGCAGGCCATTGCCTCAGGCCGGCGTCGGGGAGTGAGCCTGGACACAAACTGTCCGGTGGACCGATTGTGTTTCGGTAACGCCCGGGGCCTCTGGCACCGGGCACGGAGCAAAACACGGCAACCCGGCCCGGCGCTTACACGCTGACCGTTGAATGTCAATGAACGCCTGTCTTGCGCAACGCCCCCATCACCCCAGCCAAGCCGCCAGATCAGCGTGCAACTGCGCCAGATCGGCCTGCCGGGTGTACATCATGTGGCCGGCGTCGTAATAGCGGTGGCTGATGCGGGCCAGCACCTCGGCCGGTGCGTCCAGTTGGGCCAGTGACCAGTCGCTGGCCGAGTACGGCGTGCCCAGGTCGTAGCGGCCGCTGGCCACCAGCACTTGCAGGTGCGGGTTGCGGCGCATGGCACGTGCCAGGTCACCGCTGGTGCTGGTAAAGCCGTTGGCTTCACGTACTTTCCCAAGCTCGCCTTCAGCACTGCAGCGCTGCCAATCCCAGGCCTTGTTGACTTCCATCGACAGCGTTTCGTAGCGCGCCTCGGTGGCCAGGCCCAGCTCGTTGTAATAAGCCAGCATCGCGGTGGTGTACGGGATGGCCACGCCCTCGATGCCGGGGTCGAAGCCCATCGCCCGCTCGCGGCTGGCGGCCATCGGCGCGGTGGCGCGCGATTCCAGCCGGCCCACCAGCAGGCCACGTGGGCGCAGCGCCTCGACAAAAAACGTGGCATCGCTGATGCGCAGGTTGTTTTCCTGCACCACCGTCAGGCCCAGGCCGGTCAGCTCGGCCAGGCGCTTTTCGATCCGGCTGCGGGCGCGGCCGTCCAGCCGCGCGCCGGCATGCAGCGCTTGCAGGTAATCGGTTTGCACAAAATCCTCGGCCGCTGCGCGGGCGGCGGCGCCGGAGTCGGCCAGTGCGCCTTTCAGCGTGCCGTGGTACTGCGCGGTGGCGGCAAAACCGGGCAGGAACAGCGCATACGGCAAATCGTTGCGCGGCGCAAAGACGATCGATTGCAGGTCCATCGCGCACGACACCAGGATCACGCCAGAAAACGCCAGGCCGTGGTCCAGCATCTTGTCGACCAGGGCCGCGCCGCGGGTGGTGCCGTAGCTCTCGCCGGCCAGGTACAGCGGTGCGCCAAAACGCCGGTTGGCGGCCAGCCAGCCACGCATCACCTCGGCCAGCGCGTCCACGTCGCCGTCCACCGACAACTGCTTTTTGCGCGCCGCATCGCTGGCGCTGATCGACCAGCCGGTGTGCGGCGGGTCGATGAACACCAGGTCGAAAAACGCCAGCCAGGTGAGTGGGTTGTCCACCACCGCGTACGGCCCGCCGGCGAGCGTTCCATCGTCGTTGACCGGCACCCGCTTGGGGCCCAGCGCACCCAGGTGCAGCCAGACCGAGCAGGAGCCGGGGCCGCCGTTGAACGCAAAACACACCGGCCTGGGGGAGGTTGAAACAACGGTGTAGGCGATCGTGAACACCGCCGCCTGCGGCTCGCCCCGCTCGGCATCCACACCACCGGCCAGCACCGGCACAAAGGCGGCGCGCACGCTGTAGTCCAGGTGCTGGCCGTTTTGCAGCGTCACCGCGCCGCTGCTCAGCACCGGTGGCCGGGCCAGCAACTGGTCCACCTTGTCGCGCTGGCGTTTGTTGTTGGTG
>JANOBL010000660.1:0-3821 GCA_031411635.1 Betaproteobacteria bacterium | reverse complement strand
GGTCAGCACCTGCACCGGCGTGTAGTGAAAGCCGGCCAGCATCGCCGCTTCGTCGTCGCGCGCATCGGCCAGCAGGGCCAAGGCCTGGTTGGCCTGGGTGGCCAGCACCAGGTGATCGACGTGCTGGCTGCTGCCGTCGTCCAGCTGCAGCTGCACACCGCCACCACCCGGCAGGCGCAACACGGCCTGGATGCCGACCGCGCAGCGCAGATCGGCGATGCCGGCCAGCAAGCGGCGCTCTACATCGTCGGCGCCGTGCAGCGCCCGGTGCACCGGCTGGCTGGCCAGGCCACGCGCCAGGTAGTCCACGATCACCGCGGCCGGAAACTGCCGCGCTTGCGCATGGTTGCAGGTGCAGACGGTGGCGATGGCCGGCAGCAGAAAACCATCGACAAAGTCGGCCGGGTAGTGTTGAGCCGCCACATGCTGGGCGATGGTCTGGCCAGCCAGCTCACCGCGCTTGAGTGCGGCCACCGCCGCCACCCGAAAGCGCAGCAGCCCGGCCAGGATGCGCAGCGCGCGGATTCCTAAAAAAAAGTCTTGCGGCGCCAACATGCCGATGGATCGTGTGCCCCAGCGCAGGTTGCGGTAGCGAAAGTAAAGCGCACCGTGCTGGTCGGTCAGCGAGCTGGCGTAGCTGACCGGCTCGCTGGGCACGTCCAGCGCCTGGTACAGCCGGGTCAGCGTGGGGTAGTAGCCGGGGTAGAACACGCGCAGCGGCACATCCACCCGCTCGGTGCTGGTCCCACCAGTCAGCCCACCCGGCAGCGCACCCGGTACAGCCACCGAAGCGGCCGTAAAACCGGGGCGGGGCTGGCGCTCAAACAGCGTGACCTGGTGTTGCGCCCGCTCCAGCAGCCAGGCTGCGCTCAAACCGGCCAGGCCGGCGCCGACGACGGCGATCTTCACCGGCTCAACCCCAGCACCGATACTCGGCGCGCCGCCGCATTGGCAGCAGCGCGCCGCTGGTCTTGACAAGCCCGCCAGCGGCCGCAAGCATGACAAGCCGCGCGCCGTCCCGGCGCAATGTCCGCCACAAGGTCGGCCGCAACCCCTGCCACAGTCCCTGCCACAACCCCTGCCTGGAGAACGCCATGGCCAAGAGCCAGCAACGCAGCACCAAGGAAACCAAGAAGCCCAAGAAGGACGCCTCGTCAGCCAAGCCGCTGTCGCCCGGCGCGGTGTCGCCCACCGTTGTCACCGTGGTGCCCGAGCGCGGCAAGAAGAAGAAGTAAGGGCCGCTCATTCGGCCGGGCGTTTGGCCGGATCGATGTCCACCATGTGCCACCAGCGGTTCCAGAACAGCGGCCGCCGGTAGCCCACGAACCACGGTTGGGCCATGTCGGTGTAGATGCGGTGCACATGCTGCTTGTACGGCGCATAGGCGGTGGAGATGCGCTTGGCCTGCAGAAACAGCGCGTCGCGCTCGGGGCCGTTGGTCATGCCCGACATGCGGTCGTACACCGCATCAAACTCGGCCAGCTTGAAGCGCGCCAGGTTGGCCCCGCCGGTGGACGGCCCGTACAGCCGCTGCAATGCGCTTTGGCCGTCGGGCTGCGAGGCCGATGAGCCCACGCCCCAGATCATCAGCTTGCCGGCTTGCATGGCTTTCAGGTTCTCTGGCCACTTTGCAAATTTGAACTGAATCTTCAGCCCGATCGCGTTCATGTTCTTTTGCCACAGCTCATCAAGCTGGCGCTGGCTGGGGTCGGGCTGGGTGTTGCGCACCAGCAGCAGCGGCTGGCCGTCCGGCAGGTCGCGCCAGCCGTCGCCGTCACGGTCCAGATAACCGTACAAGTCCAGCAAGGCCTTGGCCTTGGCGGGGCTGAACTCGCCCATCTCGCTGCGGTAGGCCGGGTCGTACCCGGTGGTGTGCGGCACCGACGGTGATTGCGCCGGAATGGCCTGGCCGCGCCGGGCCAGTGCGATCTCGCGCGGCACGTCCACACCCAGGTTGATGGCCCGGCGCAAGGCCACCTTGTCGGGCGTGTAGCCGCCCACCACCGGATCGTCCATGTTGTAGACGGTGAGCGCGCCTTCAGGGCCCACGGTGCGCATGCCGACGATGCCTTGCTTGGCCAGGTTGGGCGCCACCTTGCCACCCGGCATCGCGGTGTTGACAAACTCATCGGGCACACGCTCGATGAAATCCTGCTGCCGGTTCAAAAACGACAGCCAGCGTGGCTGCTGCTCCTCGATGATGGACACCACCACCCGGTCCAGCATCGGCAGGCGCCGGCCCTTGAAGCGCGCCAGCAGCGCCTGGCCTTCGGTATCACCGGCAGCGGGCTCGGCTTCGTCCTCGTAAAAGCGCGGCCGGTAATCGGGCCGCCGCTCCAGCACGATCTCCGAGCTGCGGCGCCAGCCAACCAGCCTGAAGCCGGCGGTGCACACTGGGTGCTGGGCCAGCTTGTCGCCATAAAACTCGGCCACCTCGCGTGCCACTGCACCGTAAAGGCCGTTGTCGGCCAGCACCTCCACCAGCCGGGGCCGTGGCTCGGTGGTGACAAGCTGCAGCGTGTAGCGGTCCAGCGCCTGCAGGCCAGGCAGCACGCGGTCGTAGTCAAACGGGATGCGCTTGGCCAGCGCGTCCTTGCGTTGCTCGGCCAGGCCTTGCAAGGTCAACTCTTCGATCTCGCTCCAGGCCGGGCTTTTGGTGGCCGGGTCGGCAAAGCGCTTCAGGCTGTAGACAAAGTCCTGTGCCACCAGCTCGCGCGGCTGGCCTTTGAACGCTGGGTCATCGGCAAACAGGATGCCGGGGCGGATGCGGATCGTGAAGCGTTTGAAATCGGCCGATACCTCGGGCAGCGCGGCAGCGCTAAGCGGCTTGATCTTGACCGGCCGCGCCAGGTGGTCGTAGAAGAACAGGCCCTCAAACAGGTGCGAGGTGATGATGCGGGAGTACAGATCGGAGATCTTGGCTGGATCAAAACCGGTCTCGGCAATGCGGAACGCGTAACGCAAGGTTTGGCCGGCGGGTTGGGTGGTGAGCGGCAAAGCAGCGGTTGGCGGCGGCGCGTCGGCTGCCAGGCCGGCCAATGGCACGGCGGCGAACGGCACGGCGGCCAGCAACGTGGTCAGCAGGCAGCGGCGCAAGCGGTGGAGAGCGGAGAAAGCAATCATCGTGTGGGGCGTCAAGTCATTCAGGCCGTTGCGCTGCGGCGCGCCGGGTCCACATCCACCAGATGCCACCAGTCGTACCAGAACGGCGCGCGCCGGTAGCCGCTCACCCACGGGTGCAGCAGCTCGTTGGCTACCCGGTGCACCAGCACTTTGTACGGCATGTAGGCCACTGCCAGGCGTTTGGCCTGCAGGAACAAGGCCTCGCGCTCGGGCCCGTCGGGCAGCGCCTGCATGCGCTCGTAAATGGTGTCAAACGCCGGCAGCTTGAAGCGTGCCAGGTTCTGCTGGCCGGCTTGTGGCCCGTACCAGCGGGCCAGTGCACTTTGGCCATCCGGCACATCGGCCGACGAGCCCAGCATCCACATCTGCAGCGAGCCGCCCAGCGCCGCCTTCATGTGCGCCGGCCACTGCGCGATCTCAAAATCGCAGCGCACGCCCAGTGCGGTCAGGCAGCGCTGCCAGACCTCGTTGAAGGCGCGGTAGATCTGCTCGGGTTCGGTGGACATCACCAGCTTCAGCGGCGCGCCGTCGGGCAGCTCGCGCCAGCCATCGCCGTCGCGGTCAAGATAACCATGCAGGTCGAGCAGGGCCTTGGCGCGGGCCACGCTGTGCTCGCCCATCTCGCTGCGGAAGCTGGCGTCGTAGCCGGTGGTGCCCGGCACCAGTGGCGAATACGCCGGCACGGCCTGGCCGCGCCG
>JANOBL010000659.1:0-3347 GCA_031411635.1 Betaproteobacteria bacterium | reverse complement strand
GCATTCAATCTCGGGGCAACTCAAGTGACAACATCGTTTTACCTTGGTGCAGTGCGCCTCTTTGACAGGCTCGTCGTTGGCGCGGTTGTTGTGCTTGCGGCCGGCTGCGCCAACCAGCCCGCCTACCCGCCGGCACCGGCCATGGCCGCCGCGCAGGACTACACCTACATCATCGGCGCCGGCGATGCGCTGAACATCATTGTTTGGCGCAACCCCGAGTTGTCGATGGCGGTGCCGGTGCGCCCGGACGGCAAGGTGGCCGCGCCCTTGGTCGAAGAGATTGTTGCCCAGGGCAAAACATCTTCAGAACTGGCGCGCGATGTCGAAAAGCAGTTGGGCAAGTATGTTCGTGACCCGGTGGTCACGGTGCTGGTGACCAATTTTGTCGGGCCCTACAGCGAGCAGATCCGGGTGGTTGGGGAGGCTGCAAGGCCGCAGTTCCTGAACTACAAGAAGAACATGACCTTGCTGGACGTGATGATCGCGGTGGGTGGGCTCACCGACTTTGCCGCTGGCAACAGCGCCACGATCCTGCGCACCGGTGACGGCGGCAAGCAGTACGCCGTGCGTCTGAAGGACTTGATCAAGCGGGGCGACGTTTCAGCCAATGTGGAGATGCGGCCAGGGGACATCCTGGTCATCCCGCAGAGTCTGTTCTGACGATTCGCGCCATTTTTTGCACTGAAGACAGGCAGAGCCAAGCAAGATGGAAGAGCTGATCAGCCAACTGACCTCGATTGCTCGGGGGATGTGGAAATTTCGTTGGACCGGGTTGGTCGTGGCCTGGGTGGTGGGTGTGGCGGGCGCGGTGCTGGCGTTCAAGGTGCCCGATCGTTATGAGGCGATGGCCCGCATTTTTGTAGACACCCAATCGATCCTCAAGCCGCTGATGAGCGGTTTGGCAGTGCAGCCCAATGTTGATCAGCAAGTGACGATGCTGAGCCGCACGCTGATCAGCCGGCCCAACATCGAGAAGCTCGTGCGCATGGCCGATCTGGACCTCAAAAGTGAGTCCAAGTCGCAGCAAGAGGGGTTGATCGAGAGCTTGATGAAGAACATCGAGATCAAGAGCACGGGCCGCGACAACCTCTACTCGTTGACTTACGTCGAGTCGGACAAGGACAAGGCCAAGCGGGTGATCCAGTCGATGGTGTCGATCTTTGTCGAGTCCAGCCTGGGTGCCAGCCGCAAGGACACCGATTCAGCCAAGGTGTTCCTGGATGAGCAGATCAAGACCTACGAGGCCAAGCTGGAAGAGTCCGAGACCCGTTTGAAGGATTTTCGGCTGCGCAATCTGGACGTTCAAACCGGCGACGGCAAGGACTCGGCATCTCGTTTGAGCGCCATCGGGCAGCAATTGGAGACCGCCAAGCTGGAGTTGCGCGAAGCCGAGAACGCACGTGATGCGGCCCGAAAGCAGGCCGAGGCCGAAAGGGCGGGCACGACCGGCAACTCGCCGACGCAGAGCCTGCTGCAGGAATCGGCGATCAGCGTGGCGACGCCCGAAATCGATGCCCGCATCGATGGCGTGAAGCGTGGTCTGGACCAGTTGCTGCAGCGTTTCACCGATCAACATCCCGATGTGGTCAACGCCCGGCGTTTGCTGACTGATCTTGAAACGCAAAAACGCAAGGAAGTGGCCGAGTTGCGCAAGGTGGCGATGGCAGTACCGGCCCAGGCACAAGCTGCCAATACCAGCCTGGCGATGCAGGAGCTGGCCCGTTTGCAAGCGTCCTCCGAGGTCCAGGTGGCGGCTTTGAAGGCGCGGGTCGCCGAGTACTCATCGCGCTATGCCCAGGCCCGGGCCTTGTCGCGCACCTCGCCCCAGATCGAGGCCGAGGCGGCGCAGCTCAATCGCGATTACGCGATCGTCAAGAAAAACTATGAAGACCTGGTGGCGCGGCGCCAATCGGCGGTGATGTCGGGTGACCTGGACATGGCGTCTGGTGTGGTTGATTTCCGGCTGATCGATCCGCCGCGCGTGTCACCACGGCCGGTATCGCCCAACCGGCTGTTGTTGCTGGCTTTGGCCGCAGCGGTCTCGTTGGGTGCGGGCATGTTCACGGCCTTTGCCGCCAGCCAGCTTCGGCCGGTTTACAACGATGCGCAAGAGCTGCGCATGAAGACAGGTATCCCTTTGTTGGGCGTGGTTTCGATGATCCTGACCGAGGCAGAGCGCAAGGCCGAACGGTCCAACCGCTTGCGCTTTTTTGCCGGCTCGGGTGGGTTGTTGGCATCTTTCCTGGTGGCGATGGTGACCTTGTCTATTTTTGCCGCACGGCAAGTGGGTTGACACGATGAGCAGCTTGATTGAACAAGCCGCCGAGCGATTGGCGCAGATTCGCGACGCCGGCATCGCGGTTCCGGAAGTGGGCGGCAGCAGCAGCCCCACGGTGCCCAGTGGCTCTGCAGCGCCAAGCGTGCCAGTGTGGGAGCTTGGCGGCCATCAACGGGTTCAGGCAGAAGCGGCACCAGCGCCTTTGTCCAAACCGATCGAACTGGATCTGAAAGCACTGGCCGCCGCCGGCTACCTGGTGCCGCTGGCGCCGCGCTCGCACATGGCCGACCAGTACCGGGTGCTCAAGCGGCCGTTGATTGCCAATGCCTTGGGCCGGGGTGCCGCCAAGGTGCTCAACGGCAACCTGATCATGATGACCAGCGCGATGCCGGGCGAGGGCAAGAGCTTCACCTCGATCAATCTGGCGATGAGCATCGCGGCCGAGCTGGATCACACGGTGATGCTGGTGGATGCCGATGTGGCGCGCCCGTCGGTGCTGAAGAAGCTGGGCCTGGGCGAGGCGCCCGGCTTGCTCGATCTGCTGGAAGGCAAGGCCGAGATGAGCGATGTGCTGATGCGCACCAACATCGACAAGCTCACCTTGCTGCCCAGCGGCCGGCCGCACCCCAAATCCACCGAGCTGCTGGCCAGCGCCGCGATGCGGCAGTTGTTGCACGACATGGGCTCGAGGTACTCGGACCGGATCATCATTTTTGATTCACCGCCACTGCTGCTGACCACCGAATCCCGGGTGCTGGCCACCCAGATGGGGCAGGTGGTGATGGTGGTCCATGCCGGCAAGACCTTGCAAGCCGATGTGCAGCACGCGCTGTCGACGATCGATACCTGCCCGATCCGCATGATGCTGCTGAACAAGGCCCGGACCGACTCGCAAGGGGCCTACGGTTATGGCTACGGTTATGGCTACGGCTATGGTTACGGCTATGGGTATGGCGATGCCAAGGACAAGGACGGCAAGCCCATCGCTGTGCCAGAAGAAGGCATGAAGAAGGGGCAGGCCGATGCGCCGGCCGCCTGAGGCCACGCGCTCGGCCAAGCTCGCAGTGGC
>JANOBL010000658.1:0-7414 GCA_031411635.1 Betaproteobacteria bacterium | reverse complement strand
CCACCGGCGCCACCGCAGCAGCCGATGGTGTGCGGCGCGACATGCTGTCGCAGCTTGAAAAGGTGTTTGTTGGCGGCCAGGCCGGCCTGGGCCATGCCAGCACCCAGATCTTCAACGCCTTTGCCGACGTGGCCGCCGCGCCCAACGAGCTGGCCGCGCGCCAGGCGGTGTTGGGCCGGCTGGAGGATTTTGCGTCGCTGTCGCGCTCGTCGTCAGACCAGATCGAGGCGCTGCAGGCCAACCTGGCGCACGATGTGAGCGGCGCGGTGTCCGAGGTCAATGTGATGGCGGCGTCGCTGGCCCAGCTCAACCTGGTGATCGCCAAATCGGTCAACGGCGGCCACATGCCAAACGACTTGCTGGACCAGCGCGACCAGTTGATCCAGAAGATGGGCGAGAAGCTGCAGGTCTACAGCTACCTGGGGCCTGACGAAACCGCCAATGTGTTTGTCGGCAGCGGCCAGACGCTGGTGCTGGGCGGCGTGGCCAACAAGCTGCTGGCGCCGGACGATGCCGAGAACCCCACCCGCATCGGCCTGGCGATCAACCTGGGTGGCCTGGTCAGCAGCTTGCCCACCGAGACTGTTGGCGACGGCCTGATCGGCGGGCTGCTGCGCTTCCAGGACCAGGACCTGGCCGAGGCCCGCAACCGGCTGGGCCAGTTGGTGGCCGGGCTGGCCGGTGCTGTCAACCAACAGCAGGGTTTTGGGCTGGACCTGGCTGGCAACCCCGGCACACCGCTGTACAGCTTTGGCGGCCCGCAAGCGCTGCCGGCCGCCGGCAATGCGGTGGACGGAGCCGGTGCGCCGCTGGCATCGATCACGCTGACGGTGGCCGACGCCTCATTGCTCAAGGCCAGCGACTACCGCCTGGTGCCCGATGCCAACAGCCCCGGCCAATACAGCGTCACCCGTTTGTCCGACGGCTGGGTGTTCCAGCCGGTGGCCGATGGCCAGACCATCGACGGCGTGACGATCACGGTCGGCGCCGCGCCACCGCAGCCGGGGGACTCGTTCCTGCTGCGCACCGTGGGTGGCGCGGCGTCCAACCTGACCGTGCTGCTGAAAAACCCACGCGGCCTGGCGGCGGCCAATCCGGTCACAGCGGTGGTAGGCCTGGCCAACACCGGCACCGCCACGGTCAAGGCGCTGGACATCGTGGCCGCGCCGGCCGGCAGCTACCAGCCGTTCAACATCCAGTTCACCGACAACAACGGCGGCTACGAGCTGATCGACGCCAACACCGGCAGCCTGCTGGACGCCGGTGTTTTTGCCGCCGGCCAGACCATCCTGCACAACGGCATCGCACTGACCCTGGCCGGCCTGCCCAAGCAGGGCGATGCGCTGGCGATCACCCCCACCACCCATCCTGCGGCCAGCAACGGCAATGCGGTGCGTTTTGACAACCTGGCCTCGCTGGCGCTGATCGACGGCCGCAGCACGGCAGATGCCTATGCCGACGCGCTGTCGCAAGTGGGCGTGCGGGCCCAGGGCGCGATGGCCGCGGCCGATACCAGTGCCACGGTGTTTACCCGCGCCAAGGCCGAGCTGACCGGCGAGGTGGGCGTCAACCTGGACGAAGAGGCGGCGATGCTGATCCAGTTTCAACAAAGCTACCAGGCCTCGGCCAAAATCCTGCAGACCGCGCAGGTGCTGTTCGACACGATTCTTGGGCTGGCGCGATGAGAGTTTCCACCGCCAACCGATACCAGAGCGCGGTGGACAGCCTGCAGCAGCGCCAGCGCGACATGAGCGAGGCGCAGATGCAGATGACCGATGGCAAGCGCATCAACAAGCCCAGCGACGATCCCACCGCCGCCGCCCGGGCCGAGCGCGCCTACCTGACCCAGCAGCGCATCAGCAGCGAGCAGCGGTCGGTGGACGCCAGCCGCAATGCGATGGTGCTGGCCGAATCGGCGATGGGCCAGGCCAACGAGTTGCTGCAAATGGCGCGCGAAACCGTGGTGGCCGCCGGCAACGGCAGTTATGCGCCGGGTGAGCGCGCGGCGCAGGCAGCTCAGCTCAGCCAGTACCGCGACCAGTTGCTGGCCCTGGCCAACCAGGGCAATGGCGCCGGTGGTTATTTGTTTGGTGGCCAGGGCGCCAGCGCGCTGCCGTTTCTCGACACCCCGGCCGGTGTGTTGGCGGCCGGCACCGGTGGCCAGACCCAGCTCTCCACCAGCGAGCAAATGGCCACCACGGTGGACGGCGCTGCCATCTGGCTGGGTGTGCGCAGCGGCAACGGCGTGTTTGTCAGCGGCCCGGGCAGCGGCAACACCGGCACAGCGTGGATCGATGCCGGCAGCGTCACCAACCCGGGCGCGCTGACCGGCGCCAGCTACCAGATCAGCTTTGCCGGCAGCGGTCCAGCGGCCCGCTACAGCGTGCTGAAAGACGGCCTGGTCACGGCACAGGCCGACCAGCCCTATGTGTCGGGTGCGGTGATCACCGTGGACGGCATGGCGGTGCACATCAAGGGCGCGCCAGCCGATGGCGACCAGTTCAAACTGGACCCGTCCGCACCCGACCTGGATGCGTTTGCCGCGCTGGACCGTGCCATCGCCACCTTGAAAAATCCGCAGTCCAACACCGGCCAGGTGGCCCAGGCGGTGAACAGCGGCCTGCGCGACATCGACGCGGTGATGGGCCGCATGCAGGCCGCACGCGCCGATGCCGGCAGTGCCCTGACCCGGCTGGACGCCATCGACGGCCGCAACCAGGACCGCAGCGTCTGGGCTCAATCGGTGAAATCCAATGCCGAAGACCTGGACATGGTGCAGGCGATCAGCGATTTCCAGAACAAACAGACCAGCTACCAGGCCGCGCTGCAGAGTTACGCCACGGTGCACCGCATGTCCCTGTTCGACTACATCAAGTGATGGACTCATGGCCGAACCACAAACAACGCTGACCGATCACCCCGTGCTGGCCCAGGTGGTGCTGGGCTACTCGCCGATGATCGACCGCCACCGCGCGATCACCGCGCTGCGCCTGACGCTGTACCCGGTGCGGCCCGAGGCGCCGCCGGCCGCCGCCGATCTGGTGGCCGCGCTGGCCGAGGCCTGGCCCGAAGCGGCTGGCCGCATCTCGCTGGACATCGTTGGCGAGCCGCTGCTGGCCGCGATGATGACCACCACCTTGCCGCCCAACCTGATGCTGGAGCTGCCGGCCTTCATCGCCAGCGATCCGGCCCAGGCCGTGTCGCTGGGCGCCTTGCACCGGGCTGGCAATACCCTGCTGATCAAGGGCCGGCCACGGGCACCGCTGGCGCCATCGCTGCTGGATTGTTTTGCCTACGCAATCATCGAACTGGCCGACGAGCGCCGCGACGGCCTGCCGCCACCGGGTGGCGCGGCGCGCAACATCCCGCATGTGCAGGCCGGTGTGCGCAGCCTGGTGGAGATGGCCGATGCGTTTGGCCGCGGCGCCATCGCGGTGCTGGGCTGGCCGATCGACGATGTGGTGCCCGACAAACCGCAAACAGGCGCCGCCGCCCAGCGTGCCGCGCAACCCGAGATGCAGGCCATCGTCGAGCTGATCAACCGGGTGGACAAGCACGAGCCGGTCGAGCGCCTGGAAGCGGTGATGAAAAACGATCCGACGATGGCGTTCAGGCTGCTGCGCTACATCAACTCACCGGCCTTTGGGCTGCGGGTGGAGGTCAGCTCGTTCCGCCACGCGATCATGTTGATCGGCTACCAGCGGCTCAAGCGCTGGCTGGTGCTGCTGCTGGCCGCCGCCAGCCGCGACACCAATTTGAAGCCGGTGGTGTTTGCCGCGGTGCGGCGTGGCCTGGTGATGGAAGAGCTGGGCCGCGACAACGGCTGCGACGACGACCAGCGTGGTGAGCTGTTCATCTGCGGCGTTTTTTCGCTGCTGGACCGCTTGATGAAGCAGCCGCTGGCCGAACTGCTTAAAAGCCTGCCCACTGCCGAGACCGTGCGCTCCGCGCTGCTGCTGGGCCAGGGCCCGTGGCAGCCTTACCTGGCACTGGTGCAGGCGGTTGAATCAGCCCAGATCCACGACATCCGCAGCACCGCCGAGGGGTTGATGATGGCGCTGTCGTCGGTCAACCGCGCGGTGTTGCGGGCTTTGGTGGCGGCCCGGCAGCTCGACTGACAGCGCGCGCAAACACGCGGCTTGGCCGCTCAGGCAGCCCGCTAAACTGGGCCGCATGTCCCTGCTGCCGCGCCATGCATCCCTGCCGTCCAATGCCCAGCTCAGTGCGCTGCTGGATGGCGTGGACGATTTGCTGCTGCTGATCGATGCGCGCCACCGGCTGAGTTATTGCAACCGGGCCGCGCACCGGCTGCTGGGCTGCGAGCCCGGCCAGGCCATCGAGCGCGCGCTGGCCAGCCTGTCGGCCGAATCACGTGCACTGGTGCGTGCAGCGCTGGGCAACGGCGCGCCCTACCCGGCGCTGGCCTTGCACCTGGCCGATGGCAGGGCGCTGCCGCTGGTGCTGGGCCGCAGTGCCGGTGGTGGCTGGTTTTTGCGCGGTGCGGGTGGGGGTGCATCGGCCTTGCCGCAGGCGGTGCAACCGCCGCTGGCTGCCGGCGCCACCAGCGAGCTGATCCGGCTGCTGTGGGATTCGCCGCAACCGCTGGTCGTGCAAGACACCGCTTATGCGGTGGTGGCCGCCAACCGGGCTTTTTTTGAAATCCTGGGCCGGCGCCCCGAGCAGGTGCTGGGCCACGACCTGGACCAGCAGCTTAGCGCCGAGGAGCAGGAAGACCAACGCCAGACCCGGGCTCAATGGGACGCCGCGCTGGCCGCCGGCCACCAGCCCGAGCGCCAGGCCGAGTTGCGCCTGCCCGATGGCCATGGTGGCCAGCGCTGGTTTCGGTTTGCGCCGCGCTGGGTCAGTGCCGACGATGGCACACCGCTGCTGCTGTCGCTGCTGCATGACGTGACGGCCGAGCGCCAGGCGCGCCACCAAGCCGAGCATTCGGGCCACGAGCTGGAGCGCTGGTTTGACTTGAGCCCGATCGGCATGCTGGTTTACGACAGCGCCGGCCTGGTGGTGCGCAGCAACGCCGCGTTTGAGGCGCTGGTGGGCCGCACGCCGGTGATGATGCGCGATTTGCCGGCCGATCTGTGCCGGCTGCTGGCCTGGGAGGGCAGCGCACCGCATGCCGATCTGCGCCTGGGCGCACCGCCGCTGGAGGTGCGTGCCGCAGTCAATCTGGCCGATGGCCGGCGCCAGCATTTGCGCGCCAGGCTGCGCGCCTTTTCCGGCGCTGATGGCCGGGACAGCAGCAACACCCACGGCTTGCGCGTGATGGCGGTGGTGGAAGACCGCAGCCTGGAGGACGAGCACGACCTGGCGCGGCTGGAGATCGGCGCGCTGATGGACACCGCCAGCATCGGCGTGGCCACCTACGAGCCGTCGCGCGGCTGGCTCAACAGCCGGCCGGCGCGCGCACCGGTGCCCGGGCCGGCGCCGGCCGCAAGCAGCGGTGCGGCCGTGGTAGCGGCAGAGGGCACCGCCCCAAGCAGCCGCAGCAGCGGCAGCAGCCTGCAGACCGGTGGCCTGCAGGCGATCGGCCGGGATCAGGTGGAGCCCGATTCACGCGACGACTTTGAGCGTTTGCAGCAAGCCCTGCGTGATGGCCGCCGCGCCCAGTTGCGCTATGCAGTGAAGATGCCCGGGCTGGGCCGGCGCTGGCTGCTGACCCGGGTGGAGCCCGGTGAGCTGGCCGGTGGCAGGCCCACCTTGTCGGTAGTCACGCTGGATGTCACCGAGCAAGAAGAAGCGCACCGCCGCGGTGAACAATTGCTGCGCGAGCTGTCCACCATCCTGGAGGGCACCAGCGCCGGCATCGCCTACTTGCGCGGTGAGCGCCTGGTGCGCTGCAACCGCCGCTTCGAGGCCATGCTGGGCCTGGCCAGCGGTGCGGCGGCGGGCGGCCAACTGGGCGATCTGCTGGCCGACCAGCCGGTGGCCCAGGCTTTGCTGCGCTTGGCGCTGACCGAACCCGGCCGGCACGAGACCGAGCTGTCGCGCCGCAGCGCCGACGGTGCGTTGGTGTGGTACGCCCTGTCGGCCAGCCGTGCACCGGCCGGCGGCGTGCCCGAGCTGGTGGTGGTGCTGACCGATGTGTCGCGCCTGAAGGCCCAGCAGGCCGAGCTGGAGGCCTTGGCGCGTGAGCGTGAACTGATGTTCAGCCTGTCCGATGTGGGTCTGGCCTATTTGCGCAACAGCCGCATCGAGCGTGGCAACGAGGCGCTGGCCGCGCTCACCGGCTACGCGGTGGGCGAGTTGCTGGGCATGCATTTGTCGGCGCTGTTTGCCGACCCATCGGCCTATGCCGATCTATGGCACAAAGAGCAGCAGGCGCTGCAGCAAGTGGGCCGCTGGAGCGGTGAGCGGCGGCTGCGCCGGCGCGACGGCCGGCTGCTGTGGGTGCAGGTCAGCAAACGCCCGGTGGACGAGGACGATTCGGCGGCCGGGCTGATCTGCTCGTACGTCGATGTGGACGAGCGGCGCCGCGCCCGCGAAGAGGTGCAGTTGCAGGCCGAGCGCACGCGGGCGATCCTGGATTCGGTGCTGGTGGGCATTGTCACCGTGGGCGACGGTGGCATCGAGTGGATGAACCGCTCGGCACGCCGCATGTTTGGCGGCGAGCTGGCCGATTTTGTCGGCGAGCCGATTGCCATCGTCGCCACTGCCGACCCCGAGCACCCGCTGCGCGCCACGCACTACCGCCAGGCGCTGGGCGATGGCCAGGTAGACCTTGGAATGCCGGCTGCGTGGCCGCGACGGGCGGGAGTTTTGGGTGGTGGGCAATGCGGTGGTCACCGGCCGGCCCGATGCCGGCAGCGCTGCCGAGCAGGGTGGCAGCCCGGCGATGCTGTCGCGCAGCGGCAGCCAGATCACGTTTGCGCTGCTGGACATCGACAGCCGGCGCCTGGCCGAAACCAGCATCGCGCAGGCCCAGGCCTCGCTGCAGCGCATCATCGACACCGCGCCGTTGGCGATAACGCTGTTCGACATGGCCTCGGGCCGGGTGCTGCGGCTCAACAGCATGGCCGGGCAGTTTTTTGGCCGGCCGGTGCAATCGATGCTGGGCCGGCCGCCCGAAGAATGGTTTGGCCCCGACGACGCCCGCTGGCTGCGCAAGGACCTGGTCAGCGCACTGGCCCAGCCCGAGGGCTTGCGGCGTGAGCTGCTGCGGCCGGCGCCGGTTGAAGCCGGCAGCGACGACGGCCCCACCGAGCCCCGGGCCTGGGATGTGCGCATCGTGCCGCTGGCCGCCACCGGCGAGCCGCAGTTGCTGCTGGTGGCCAGCGACGTGACCGAGCAGCGCGTCGCCGAGCAAGCGCGTTTTGATGCCGCGGTGTCGCAGCGCGAGATGCTGGTCAAAGAGGTGCACCACCGCATCAAAAACAACCTGCAAGGTGTGGCCGGCCTG
>JANOBL010000657.1:0-5731 GCA_031411635.1 Betaproteobacteria bacterium | reverse complement strand
TCTCGGCATCGTGCCATTCGAAGACGATCTCGGGAGCACGGTTCTCGAAGCGGTTCAGCAGTTCTTTCATTTCAGTCTTTCGGTATCGATTGTTCGTGGAACAAGTTGCCGCTCGCTACGCGAGCAACAACTTGTCGTCGTCGAGTTTTTCGCCGCGTGTTTTCTCGAACATGTGCAGCAGGTCGCTCACGTCCATGCCGGCGCGCTGCGGGCCTTCAACATCCAGGATCACGCGGCCCTCGTGCAGCATCACGGTGCGCGTGCCAAAGTCCAGCGCCTGGCGCATGCTGTGCGTCACCATCATCGCGGTGAGCTGGCTGCCCTCGACGATGCGGGCGGTCAGGTCCAGCACAAAGGCTGCTGTCTTCGGGTCCAGCGCTGCCGTGTGCTCGTCCAGCAACAGGATCCGCGAGGGCTGCAGCGAGACCATCAGCAGGCTTACCGCCTGGCGCTGTCCACCCGACAGCAAACCGATGCGGTCGGCCAGCCGGTTTTCCAGCCCCAGCTTCAGCAGGCTGAGCTTGTCGCGGAACAGCTCACGGAGCTGCCGGTTTAGCGAGAAACCAAAGCCCCGGCCGGCGCCGCGCTTCCAGGCCAGCGCCATGTTTTCTTCAATCGTCAGCGCCTCGCAGGTGCCGGCCATCGGGTCTTGAAACACCCGAGCCACCAGGTCCGAGCGCTGCCAGGCCGAGCGCCGGGTGACGTCGCTATCGTCGATGTGGATCGTGCCGCGATCCACCATCAAGTCACCGCTGACCGCGTTCAGAAAAGTGGATTTGCCGGCCCCGTTGGAGCCGATCACGGTGACAAACTGCCCCGTGGGGATGGTCAGGTCCAGCCCCCGCAACACCCGGTTCTCGATCGGGGTGTCGGGGTTGAAGGTGATCTCCAGGCCTTGAGCGCGCAACATCAGACAGCCTCCTTCACAACGCCATTGGGTTTGCGGCGGCCAGCCGACCACAGGCCGGCCAGCTTGCGCTTGTACGTGGGCACCAGCAGGGCCAGCGCCACCAGCACGGCGGTGACCAGGTTCAGGTCTTGCGCCTTCAGGCCGATGAAATCGCTGTTCAGTGCCAATGCGATGAAAAACCGGTACAGCACCGCGCCCAGGATGCAGGCCAGGGTGGTGATCACCAGGCTGCGCGCCGGCAGAATGGTCTCGCCGATGATCACCGCAGCCAGCCCGATCACGATGGTGCCGATGCCCATCGAGATGTCGGCGCCGCCCTGGGTCTGCACAAACAGCGCACCGGCCAAGGCCACCAGCGCGTTGGACAGCGCCAGGCCCCAGACCGTGAGTTTGTCGGTGGGGATTCCTTGCGCCCTGGCCATGCGTGGGTTGCTGCCGGTGGCGCGCATCGCCAGGCCCAGCTCGGACGCAAAAAACCAATCGACCAGCAGCTTGGCGGCGATCACGATCACCAGCAATGCCAGCGGTTTCAGCCAATAGTCCGGCAGGCCGCCAAACTCGACCAGGCTGAACACCGTGGCATCGTTGATCAGCGCCACATTCGGCTTGCCCATCACCCGCAGATTGACCGAGTACAGCGCAATCATCACCAGGATGCTGGCCAGCAACTGCATGATGCGCAGCCGCACGTTGAGCCAGGCGGTGAGCGTGCCGGCCAGGCCACCGGCCAGGATGGCCGCGGCGGTGGCGGCAAACGGGTTCCAGCCGGCGACGATCAGCGCCGCTGCCACCGCGCCGCCCAGCGGAAAGCTGCCGTCCACCGTCAGATCGGGGAAGTTGATGATGCGGAACGACAAGAACACACCCAGCGCGACCAATCCGAAGATCAGGCCGATCTCGATGGCGCCTAACGATGCAATGAGCGACATGGCTGAAACCCCTGTTGCCGCGCGGCTTACTGCACCACCACCTTGGCCGACTTGACCAGCGCCTCGGACAAGGTCACGCCCTGCTTCAGCGCCGCGCCCGGGTTGACATGCAGCTCGAAGGTGGTGCTGGTCTGCGAAGCGATCTTGCCCGGGGCCTCACCCTTCAGGATGCGCACAACGATCTTGCCGGTCTGGCGGCCGATGTCGTAATAGTTCAGGCCCAGCGCGGCCACCGCGCCACGGTTTACCGCGTCGGTATCGGCGGCCACCACCGGAATTTTGGCCTGCTGCGCCACCTTGACGATGGCCTCGAAGGCCGACATCACGTTGTTGTCGGTGGGTGCGTAAATCACGTCCACCTTGCCGACCAGGCTTTGTGCGGCGCTGGCCACGTCCACGGTGCGCGCGGCAGCGGCTTCCACCAGGGTCATGCCCGAGGCCGGCATGGCTTTTTTCAGCGCCTCGATGATCGACACCGAGTTGGCCTCGCCCGGGCTGTAGATCACGCCTACACGCTTGGCGTTGGGCAGCACCCGCTTGATCAACGCCAGGTGCTTGGCCAGCGGCGACACATCCGACACGCCGGTGACATTGCTGCCCGATGCATCCCAGGTCTTGACCAGCTTGGCGGCCACCGGGTCGGTGACGGCGCTGTAGACCACTGGCACGTCCTTGGTGGCCGCTACCACGGCCTGCGCCGACGGCGTGGCGATGGCCACGATCACGTCCGGCCGCTCGCCGACGTATTTGCGGGCAATCTGCGCTGCGGTGCCGGTATTGCCCTGCGCGCTCTGGTACTCGTATTTCAGCGTCTTGCCGGCGTCGAAGCCGGCGGCTTTCAGCTCGTCCTTGACGCCGTCGCGCACGGCGTCCAGCGCCTTGTGCTCGACGATGGCCGTCACGGCCACCGATTTTTCGGCGGCCTGGGCGGGGGCGGCAGCGGCAAACAGCGCGCTGGCGATCAGGGTCAGCGGAAAGCGGAAGAAAGAATGTTGCACGTTGGGGTCCTGGTCTGAAGAGGCGAAGTGGGTGATCGTCGGCCCGCCGGGTGGTTGCCGGAACCGTTTGGGTTCTGTTTCCACTGGGCTTGGCACAGGCAGAAGTTTGATCGCCAGGCCGAAAAATCGGCTTTCATTCAAACCCCGGGTGAACCCTTGTCTACGAAATATGATTGCGTGGTTTCACCGTTTCAGGAGACAAACTTGTACGACCTTGATTTTGATCGTCTGGACCGCAAAATCCTGGGCTTTCTGCAAGACCACGGCCGGGCGTCCAACCTGCAGTTGGCCGAAGCGGTGGGTTTGTCACCCGCTCAAAGCCACCGCCGGCACCGCCGGCTGGAGGAGCAGGGCTTCATCAGCCGCTACGAAACCCGGCTGAACGCCGCCAAGCTGGGCCTGGGCGTGGTGGCCTTCATCCATGTGGCGATGGAAAAGGGCCATATCCGCGATCTGAAAAAGTTCACCGACGTGGTGGTGGACCTGCCCGAGATCCTGGAGTGCTACTCGGTGACCGGGGACTTTGACTACGTGATCAAGGTGATCGCGATGGACCTGAAATCACTGTCGCTGTTTTTGATGGAAAAGCTGATGCGCCTGCCCAGCGTCAGCAGCGTGCGCTCCAGCGTGTGCCTGGACGAGGTCAAGTGCACCGGGGCGCTGCCGTTGCCGGAGTGATGCGAAGCTACGGTTTGGGAAAGTAGCGCACACCGGCCAAGCCGGCGAAGTGCGCGTCCTGCGTCCACAACTCAGCCTCGTGGCGGCGGGCAGTGGCGTAGATCAGGCTGTCAGCCAGCGGCAGACCGTTGACGGCGGCAGGCGCCTGCGCATTGCGGCCCGTGCGCGCCCTCACAGTGCGCGGTCGGCCTCGCGGTTGACGTCGGTGTTGATGCCGCGTGCGATCCCGCGCAGATCAGCGGCCTGCCGCAGCGGCATCAGCCGCAAGCCACCTTTGAAGTCGACCACTGTCATCTTGGTGCCCGCACGCAGTTTCAGCCGCTTGCGTACCGCCAGCGGGATCACGACCTGGAACTTGGGGGAGACGGTGACGATTTCCATATCGATGAGTTTGTCGTATGACGGCTTGACGCGAGCGCGCCCATGGTGATGGCATCAAACGGGCACCGCAGTGCACACAGGCTGCAACCAGTGCATTGTTCAGCGTTGTGCAGCACCGAGAATTTTTGCCAGCGCACCGGCTCCAGGCTCAGCAGGTGCAGGTCACATGCGGCGACGCAGCGGCCACAACCGGTGCAGCGCTGGGTGTTGATGTCGGGCAGCCGCCGCTGCCTGTGTGGCGCCAGCGCCGTGCACGGAGCTGTCACTTCGCCAACCGGCGTTGCCGGGGCAATCGGCGGTTGTTTTTGCAGTGACACGGGCCAGGTCAAACCGTGTTGACGGCGGCATCAGCCCGGGTCAGGCTTTGCAGCAGGATCCGTGCACTGGCGCGGTTGGTTGCACAGGGCACGTCGTGAACATCACAGGCACGCACCAGGGCATTGATGTCGGGCTCGTGTGGCTGGGGCGTCATCGGATCGCGCAAAAAGATCACCATGTCAACCAGCCCGGTGGCCAGCCGGGCGCCGATCTGCAGGTCACCACCAAGCGGACCACTCAGCAGGCATTCAACCGCCAGGCCGGTACTTTCATGCAGCCGGCGGCCGGTGGTGCCGGTGGCCATCAGCGTGTGGGACTGCAACACCTGCACAAACTCGCTGGCCAGTTCGACCATCGTGTTCTTCATGCGGTCGTGCGCTATCAACGCAATGTTCATGGTGGTCCAGAGCTGAATTGAGGCTTTATTGTCGGCGCTTCCGGTCGCGCGCAACGCTGCGGCGGCCACGAAACACGGCGCTTGAATTCTGCGCAAGCTCAGGTAGATTGCGCCAACACAAAGGAGCCTGTGATGCCGCGAATCCCGATCTCGTTGATCTCATTGATCTCATGGGCCTCATTGGTGATAGGCGGCGCTTGTGGCGCGGCTTTGATCGCGCCGTCGGCTTTTGCGCAAGCAACGCCCGAGGTGGCACTCACGCGTTTTGACTGCGGCACCAGCGCGCCGCCGGCCGATGTTGGGCGCTTCTCTGACACCTTTGGCCACCGGGGCCTGATGCTTCAGCTTGTTTTTAGCTGCTACCTGATTCAGCACGGTGACGACTACATGGTCTGGGATACCGGCCACTCGCCAAGTGCCGGCGCGGTGGCGCCGAAGCTGGGCTTGGTTGAGCAACTGGCGCAGTTGCAGCTCAAGCCGGAGCAGATCAAATACGTCGGCATCAGCCACTACCACGCTGACCATACCGGGCAGGTGGGGTCGTTTCCCCAGACAACGCTGTTGATCGGCAAGGGCGACTGGGACCTGCTGACCAGCGCCAAGCCAGGTGCTGCAAACCCGGCGCCTTTTGTGCACTGGATCGGTGGCGGTGGCAAGGTTGAGCCGGTTGCGCTGGACAAGGACGTGTTTGGCGACGGCACGGTGGTGATGCTGGCAACACCCGGGCACACACCGGGCCACCACAGCGTGCTGGTCAGGCTGCGCCAGATGGGCCCGGTGCTGATCACCGGCGACATGGCGCACTTTCGGGAGAATTTCGAGGCTGACGGGGTGCCCCCGTTCAACACCGGCCGCGCCGAAACACTGGCCTCGCTGGACCGCGTCAAAAAGATCGTGGCGAGCCTGAAGGCCACCGTCATCATCCAGCACGACCCGCGCGACGTGGCAAAACTGCCGGCGTTTCCGGCTGCCGCAAAGTAGGGTTGCCTGCTGGGTGCGGCGGGCACCGGGGGTGTCAGCCGATGACTTCGGGCCACTCGGCCTGTGCGGCAGTGAATCCAACTTCCAGCACGCGAACTCTCTGCTGATCTTTCTGAGCTGCCTGTGCGGCAGTGAATAT
>JANOBL010000656.1:0-7626 GCA_031411635.1 Betaproteobacteria bacterium | reverse complement strand
GCCGGCCGGGCTGGGGATGGTGATGTCCTCGCGCCGGCCGGCGTCGAGCTTGGGCTTGGGGTACAGCAGCGCGCGGATATTGCGGGCGCGCTCGCGCATCTCGGGGCCCGAGCCTTCGTACAGGCCGGGGATGCCGGATTCTTTCCAGCGCCGTTCCATCTCGGCGATAGCGGGGTCCAGCGGTTTTGCAGGGGCGGAAGTGGCAGAGGGGGTGCTCATCGTGGGGCCCTCACTTGGCGGGAACAACATTGACCAAGTCGATCACCACCGACTGGCCGATCTTGGGCGTCTTCACATCGTCTGTGGCGAAGTACACGGTGTTGGTGGCGGCGATCGGGGCAAACCAGGCGATGTCGACAACATGGGCATACACCTTCTTCCACGCGGCCTCGGACTTGGCCATCGGCAGGTTGGCGGCTTCGTCCATCAGCTTGCTCAAGGTGGCGTCTTCGGTGCCGTAGAAGTTGAGGCTGCCCTTGGGCATCAGCGTCTGGAAGCGGGCCAGGTTGGGCACGCCAGAGTTGCTGTTGAACACCAGCACGTCGATCTGCTTGTTGGCGGACGCCGCCAGCATCGCGCCAAAGCCTTGCAACTCGTTCAGCGTGGCGGTGATGCCCACTTTCTTGAGCTGGCTGGCCAGCACCTGCGACATCGTGCGGCTCAAGGTGTTGTTGACGTAAGCCAGCTTGATCTCCAGCCCGTTGCCGTAGCCGGCCTCGGCCAGCAGCGCCTTGGCCTTGGCCGCATCAAACGGGTACTTGGCTTCGTTGGCAGCGTCGTAGCCCAGAAAGCCCTTGCCCTGCAACTGCACGGTGGGCTCGGCAAAGTCGCCCAGCAAGGCCTTGGCGATCAGCTTGCGGTCGATCGCGTAATTGATGGCCTGGCGCACACGCAGGTCCTTCAACGCCGGGTTGATGCTGCCGGCACGGTCGGCAATGATCAGGCCGGTCCATTGCACCGGGTCGGTGATGATGCGCATGTTCTTGGCCAGCTTGTCGCGGTTGGCATGGCCGGTCACCGGATCGCTGACCAGCAGCTTCAACTGGCCGGCCTTCATCGCCTGGATGGCCGAGTTCTGGTCTTCGAACACGCTCAGCACGATCTTGTCCCACTTGATGCGGGACTTGTCGTAGTAGTGCGGGTTGGGCACGTAGGTGTAGGTCTTGCCGGTCACCGTGGCGGCCGGGTCCAGCTTGTAGGGGCCGGCGCCAAAGGTCTCCTTGGCCAGCATGTCGGGCGTGGCCAAGGCCTTGGGGCTGATGATGTCGCCGGCCAGCCAATAGGCTTCAAACAGGTTCAGAAAGGCCGGATTGGGCGCGCTGAGCGTGAAGCGGATGCGCTGGGCATCCAGCACGTCGATGCTGGTGATGCCGGCCAGGTTGACCGCAAACGGCCCGCCCTTCTTGGTGCGCCAGTAGTCGATCGATTTTTTCACCGCGTCGGCGGTCACAGGCTCGCCGTCGCTGAACTTGGCCTCCTTGCGCAACGTGAAGGTGGCTTGTTTGCTGTCGGCACTCATCTCCCAGGCGGTGGCCAGCGCCGGCTCGAAGCTGCCATCGGCGCGCACGCGCAGCAGCGGCTCGTAAGCCGGCAGCAAATGCGTGCCGGCGCGGCCGTTGCCGGACAGCGACGGGTCCATGCTGAGCGGTGCAAACGGATTGCCCACCGTCAGCACTTTTTCCTGTGCCAAAGCCTGGGTGGCCAAACCGAAAACGCCTGCCGTGGCAAGCATTGCGGTGGCGACGAGTTGCGCCAGCCTGCTGCGGCGCGAGGGGGAATGTGCGGTCATCAAAGTCTCCGTATTTGTGCAATGGGTGGATGGGTGAATCAGGCCACGGCCGCAAACTGGCGCGCGGCACGCCACTGCTCACGCCGCTGGCGCTGGACGGTGGGATGGGGTACAGGTGCGGCCGCCAGCAGCGCCTGGGTGTACGGGTGTTGCGGATGATCGTGAATCTGCGCCGCGTCGCCCTGTTCAACGATCTCGCCCTGGTAGAGCACAACGGTGCGGTGCGACACATGGCGCACCACCGTCAGGTCGTGCGAGATGAACAGCAGGCTTAAGCTCAGGCTGCGCTGCAGCTCGTTCAGCAGGTTCAGCACCTGGGCCTGCACCGACAAGTCCAGCGCGCTCACCGGCTCGTCGCAGACCACCAGGCGCGGCCGGTTGATCACCGCCCGCGCAATCGCAATGCGCTGGCGCTGGCCACCCGAAAACTGCGTGGGATAACGGGCGGCGGTGTCCACCGGCATGCCCACACGCTGCAGGATGTCGGCCACCCGGTCGCGGATCTCGCTGGTATTGCGGTTGCCGGCCGCCAGCAGCGGCTCGGCCAGCGTATCGCCGATGGTGCGCGACGGGTTGAGTGATCCGATCGGGTCCTGAAACACCACCTGGATCTCGCGGCCCAGCAGGCGGCGCCGCTCGCGGGTGGCGTGGGTGATGTCTTCGCCATCAAACACCACGCGCCCGGCGCTGGCCGGCGTCTGGCCCAGGATGACCTTGCCGATGGTCGTCTTGCCCGAGCCGGACTCGCCCACCAGGCCAACGGTTTCGCCTTGGGCGATGGCCAGGCTCACACCCTTCAGCGCCTTGAAGACCTTGCCCCGGCCTTGGTGGAATTCAACCCGCAGGTTCTCCACCGTCAGCAACGGCCTGGTGCCGGCGGGATTGTTGCCGGTGGTGTCGGTGTTGATCACGTCATTCATGCCGCCAGCTCCGGTTGCGCCATGCGTGCCATCGTCTCTTCCACCGTTGGCAGCCGCTGCCCCGGCGGCGCGCTGTGCGGATTCGCCTTCAGCAGCGCGGCGGTATACGGGTGCTGCGGCCGGTCGAAGACATCCAGCACGTCGGCCGTCTCCAGCACCTGGCCGCGGAACAACACCATCGCCCGGTCGCAGATGTCGGCCACCACCCCCCAGTCGTGGGTGACAAACACCACCGCCATGCCGTGGCTGGTCTTCAGCGAGCGCAGCAACTCCAGGATGTCGGCCTGCACCGTGACGTCCAGCGCGGTGGTGGGCTCATCGGCAAACAACACCTTGGGCTTGCGCGACAGCGCCCGCGCAATGCCCACACGCTGCGCCATGCCGCCCGACACCTGGTGCGGGTAGCGCTTGGCCACGTCCTCGGCGTTGGGGATCTTCACCTGCTTCAACAGCGCTATCGTGCGGGCTTGCGCCTGCGCGGGCGTCATGCCTGGGTCGCAGCGCAGCACCTCGCTGAGCTGGTGGCCGATCGTGAAACAAGGGTCCAGCGCCGCCATCGGCTCCTGGAAGATCATCGCGATCTGCTTGCCACGCAGTGCAGCCAGCCGGTCTTCATCGGTCAGATCGATGCGCTCGCCGTTGAGGCTGAGCGCACCGCGGGTGATGCGGGTGCCGGGTGGCAGCAAGCCCATCAAGGCCAGGATCGTCAGCGTCTTGCCGCTGCCCGACTCGCCCACCAGGCCCAGCGTGACCGAGGGCATCAGGTCGAAGTTCACGTCGCTGACGAGGGTGCGCTGCTGCGCGCCGTCGCCGGTGACGATGTGCAGGCCACGCACCGACATCACGGCCGCTGGCGGCGCGTTGGCAAACAGCGCTTCCAGCGCGGCCTGGTCAACCTGCAGATTGGCCCGCTTGCGGTGCACCGGCCGGGCCCAGGTTTCCACCGCGGTGTCGCGCAGCGCGTCGCCCATCAGGCCGAAGGCCAGGATCGTCAAGGCCACCACGCCGCCGCTGGGCACCAGCAGCCACGGAAAATCGTTCAAGCTGGCGGCGGCGTCGAAGATGCCACCACCCCAGGTGGGTGCCGGGGGCTGGATGCCCAGGCCAAGAAAGCTGATGCCGGTCTGCACGATCACCGCAAGCGCCGCCATCAGCGACAACTGCACGATCACCGGCCCCATGATGCGCGGCAGCACGTGGCGCAGGATGATCGTGCTGTCGTACAGGCCCGAGATGCGTGCCGCCTCGATGTACAACTCGTTGCGCACATTCAGCGTTGCGCTGCGCACCACGCGTGCCACGCCGGCCGATCCGAGGATGCCAAAGGTGACCATCGCGGCCAGCATCGAGCGGTTGAATACCGTCAGCACCGCCAGCGAGATGATGATGGTCGGCAGCGCCTGGAACAGGTTGGTGATCTGCCCCACCGCCGCATCGATGCGGCCACCAAAGTAGCCCGCCACCAGGCCCATGCCCACGCCCAGCAGCGCCACCACCACCAGCGCCTGCAACACGCCCACAAAGGTGGGCAAGCTGCCGTGCAGCACGCGGCTGAGCACATCGCGGCCCAACTCGTCGGTGCCCAGCCAATGCTCGCCAGAGGGCCATTGCTTGACCGCCAGCAGGTCTTGCTCCAGCGGGTCGAACGGCGTCACCTGGTTGGCCAACAAGCCCATCGCGACAATCACCACCAGCCAGATGATCGCCACCCAGGCCAGCGGTTTGCCCAGCAGGCGCGAGACAAAACTGCGCGGCGCGGCGATGCTGGCCGGTGCGCTTGGAGTGCTCTGCGCGGTGGCCAAGGGGATGGCGCTGCTCATTGCACCCTCACTTTCGGATTCAGCCAGCCGTAGCTCATGTCGACCAGCAGGTTGATGACCACCGTGAGCAAGGTGAAGTACAGCGTGGCGCCCTGCATCAGCGCGATGTCGTTGTTCTGCGCGGCGCTGACCGCCAGGCTGCCCAGGCCGGGCAGCACAAACGCACGTTCAACAAACACCGTGCCGCTGATCGCGTTGACCATCACCAGGCCCAGCACCGTGACCACCGGCAAGGACGCATTGCGCAGCGCGTGTTTCCAGATCACCGAGCGCTCGGACAAGCCGCTGGCGCGCAGGCTGCGGATGAAGTCGCGGCCCATCACTTCGTTCATCGAATCGCGGGTCTGCTTGGCAATCGTTGTGATCGAGATCAGCGACACCGACAGCACCGGCAGGATCAGGCCCAGAAACCAGGCCCCCGGGTTCTGCCGTAGCGGGGTGTAGCCGGTGGCCGGCAGCCACTGCAAACCCACCGCAAACACCGCGATCAGCACCAGCGCCACCCAGAACGACGGCAAGGTCAGGCCCACCAGCGACAAGGTGTCGATCGCCCGCCCCACCCAGCCGCCGCGCAGCGCGCTCATCACGCCCAGCGCCAGCCCGGCCGAGACGCACACCAGCAGCACGCCGGCCATGATCGACACCGTGACGCCGATGCGGTCGTTCAGCAGCGAGACCACGCTTTCCTTGGTGAAAAACGACTGGCCCAGGTCGCCAGTGGCGGCATGCGCCAGCCATTTGCCGTACTGCAGCAGCAGCGGCTGGTCCAGCCCCAGGTCATGGCGCAACGCCTGGTACTGCGCCTCCGTGCCTTCGCCCTGCATCATCGTGCGCGCCAGGTCGCCCGGCGCCAGGCTGTTGAGCAGAAAAGTCAGCAGCGTGACCAGCAGCAGCAGCGGCACGGACAAAGTCAGGCGGCGTAGCACCATTTGAAGCACGATGGTGATTCCTGTGGGTTTGGACGGGGTGGTTGCCAAAAAAGCGGCCAGTCCGCCAGAATTGATTTTGTTTAATGAACTGGTTAGTACCTTAACATGTGTACCAAACGGTTCAATACTATGACTAACCCTTATAGCCATCTTCAACGGCGCGGGCGGTGGGCATGGTCAGCTTGCCGTTCGACGGCCGTGCCAGCCAAGCTGCGGACAGGGATTCCTCGTCGTTTCGAGTGGAAATCCTGGTTCTGACCTCTACATGATGGTGGGGCCCGGTAGAGCTTGTGGGCAGCCGACGGCCTGTGGGGGTGGGCGCGTGGGCAACCCGTAGCGCAGCGAAGGGGCAAGCACTGAAGTGCCGACGGCTGACTGCCCGCAGCTTTGCCGGCACAGCCTTCAAATGCCGGTTTTAGAGTTCGCGCAACACCGCACGGCCCGCCCGCATCAAGGACACTTCTTCAACGCCCCGTTGCCCAGCGGAAAGCGCGCCGCCAGCTTCTCCGGCTTGCCCTTCTGTAACCGTGCTGGCTTTACTGCCCAGTTACCGCGCCGCCACCCTTCAACATCGCCTTGATGCCCCGCACCGCTTGCCGGATGCGCGCTTCGTTCTCGATCAGTGCAAAGCGCACATGGTCGTCGCCATGGTCGCCAAAGCCGATGCCGGGCGACACACACACCTTGGCTTGCGCCAGCAGCAGCTTGGAGAAAGCCAGCGAGCCCAGCGCACGCCAGGCCTCGGGGATGGGCGCCCAGATGTACATCGAGGCCTGGGGCGCTTGCACTGTCCAGCCGGCCTCGCACAGGCCTTTCACCAGCACATCGCGCCGGCGCTGGTAGGTGGCGGCGATGTCATGCACACATTGCTGGTCGCCCTCCAGCGCGGCGATGGCGGCCACCTGCACGGGGGTGAAGCTGCCGTAATCGTGGTAGCTCTTGATGCGCGCCAGCGCATGCACCAGATCGGCATTGCCGACCATGAAACCGATGCGCCAGCCGGCCATGTTGTAGCTCTTGCTGAGCGTGAAAAACTCCACCGCCACGTCCTTGGCGCCGGGCACCTGCATGATCGACGGCGCTTTCCAGCCATCGAACACGATGTCGGCATAGGCCAGGTCGTGCACCACCAGGATCTGGTGCTTTTTGGCCAGCGCCACCACCCGCTCGAAGAAATCCAGTTCCACGCACTGCGCGGTCGGGTTGCTGGGGAATCCCAGCACCATCATCTTGGGCTTGGGGTAGCTGCCGCGTATCGTCTTCTCCAGCTCGGCAAAAAAGTCCACGCCCGGCAGCAGCGGGATAGAGCGGATGTCGGCGCCGGCAATCACCGCGCCGTAGATGTGGATCGGGTAGCTCGGGTCGGGCACCAGCACCGTGTCGCCGCGGTCCAGGGTGGCCAGCATCAGGTGCGCCAGGCCTTCCTTGGAGCCGATGGTGACGATGGCCTCGCTGTCCGGGTCGATCTCCACCTGGTAGCGCGTCTTGTACCACTGGGCGATGGCCCGGCGCAGGCGCGGAATGCCTTTGCTGGCCGAATACCCATGGGTGTCGGGCCGCTGCGCGACCTCGGTGAGCTTGGCCACGATGTGCGCAGGTGTGGCGCCATCGGGGTTGCCCATGCTCATGTCGATGATGTCCTCGCCACGGCGGCGCGCGGCCAACTTGAGTTCGGCCGTGATGTTGAAGACGTAGGGGGGAAGCCGGTCGATGCGCGCGAAACGGCGCTTGCCGCTCGAGGCGGAAGAAGAGGAAGTCATTGGCAGTCTCACGTGAGCGCCCGGAACCGTCCGAGCGACGTGGGCGGCGTGGCGCCGCACCGCGGGCGACTCTAGCGCAAGCCGCCGGGCTTCCTAGAATCGGCCGATGAACGCATCCGCCGCCCCCATCGTTTGCATCGGCGGCCTCAACATCGACCGCAAGCTCAAGCTGCTGGCCGGCGCGCTGCCTGGGTCGTCCAACCCCTGTGAATCGCACGAGACGCCCGGCGGCGTCGTGCGCAACGTGGCGGAAAACCTGGCGCGCCTGGGCCTGCCCGTGGCCCTCGTCGCGGCCGTGGGTGACGACGCGGGCGGACGCATGCTGCTGGAGCAGGCCGCCGCAGTGGGCATGGACACGCGCGCCGTCATCCGGTTGCGCCGCCACGCCAGCGACAGCTACACGGCCGT
>JANOBL010000655.1:0-4962 GCA_031411635.1 Betaproteobacteria bacterium | reverse complement strand
GCAGGTCTTTGCCGGCCTGTATCCGACGGAGGCCAGCGAATACGAGCAGCTGCGCGACGCGCTCGAAAAGCTCAAGCTCAATGACAGCAGCCTGCGCTACGAGCCCGAGGTCAGCCAGGCGCTGGGTTTCGGCTTTCGCTGCGGCTTTCTTGGCCTGCTGCACATGGAGATCGTGCAAGAGCGGCTGGAGCGTGAGTTTGACCAGGACCTGATCACCACCGCACCCAGCGTGGTCTACCAGGTGGCGTTGAACGACGGCACGCTGATGCTGGTCGAGAACCCCAGCAAGATGCCCGACCTGGGCCAGATCCAAGAGATCCGCGAACCCATCGTCACGGTGCATTTGTACATGCCGCAAGACTATGTGGGCCCGGTGATGACCCTGGCTAACATGAAACGCGGAGTGCAGTTGAACATGAGTTACCACGGCCGTCAGGTGATGCTGACCTACGAGCTGCCGCTGGCCGAGATCGTGCTGGATTTCTTCGACAAACTGAAGAGTGTTTCGCGTGGTTATGCGTCGATGGACTACGAGTTCAAGGAGTACCGTGCGGCCGATGTGGTGAAGGTGGATTTACTGATCAACGGCGACCGCATCGATGCGCTGTCGATCATCGTGCACCGGGTGCAAAGCCAGTACCGGGGCCGCGCGGTGGCGGCCAAGATGCGCGAGCAGATCCCGCGCCAGATGTACGACGTGGCGATCCAGGCGGCGATCGGCGCCAACATCATCGCGCGCGAGAACATCAAGGCCTTGCGCAAGAACGTGCTGGCAAAATGCTACGGCGGCGACATCAGCCGCAAGAAGAAGCTGCTTGAGAAGCAGAAGGCCGGCAAGAAGCGCATGAAGCAGATCGGCTCGGTTGAAGTGCCGCAAGAGGCCTTCCTCGCCATCCTCCAGGTTGAAGACTGAAAGCGTCACTGATACCCATGATGAGTGTTCTCACCGCTGCGCTGTACGGCGTGCTGTTGGTCTACGGCGCCGGTTGGTGGCTGGGCTACTGGATCGGCAATTTTTCGCTGCTGCTGTTTGTATTGACCTTGGTCACGCTGGCCTATTGGCTGGCCGAGCGATACCGGTTTGCACCGGCCCGTGTGGCGGCCGCCGAGGCGCTGGGCACCCAGGACGTGTTGCGCCGCGCCGAGTTGAACAAGATGGGCATCAGCCGGGTGGACGGTGATGTGGATGCGGCGCGCGAAAAACTGCTGGCCCAGCCCTGGTGGCTGGATTGGACGGCGGGTTTGTTCCCGGTCATTGTCGCGGTGTTTGTGCTGCGCTCGTTTTTGTTCGAGCCGTTCAAGATCCCGTCGGGTTCGATGATTCCCACCTTGCTGGTGGGCGATCTGATCCTGGTGAACAAATTCCAGTACGGCATCCGCATGCCGGTCACCGGCACCAAGCTGATCGCCAACAAAGACCCGCAGCGTGGTGACGTGATGGTGTTTCACTATCCGGTGGACCCGCGCATCGATTACATCAAACGCGTGGTGGGCGTGCCTGGCGACGAGGTGGTCTACACCAACCAGACGCTGACGGTGAATGGCCAGAAGGTGCCGGTGCAATCGCTGGGCGACTTCTACGACGAGGACAGCCTGCGTTACTCGCCCAAGTTCTCCGAGAAGCTGGGCAATGTGGCGCACAGCATCCTGGTCGAGCCCAAGCGGCCGTCGATCTACCGGCCGATGGAGAGCTTCGTCAATTTCCGTGACAACTGCCGCTACACCGCCGAGGGTGTGAGCTGCAAAGTGCCGGCCGGCCACTACTTCATGATGGGCGACAACCGCGACAATTCGCAGGACTCCCGGTTCTGGGGCTTTGTGCCGGACGAGAACATCGTCGGCCGGGCCTTCATGGTGTGGATGAACTTCGGCAACCTGCGCCGCATCGGCACTTTCGATTGACCGCTGTTGCACGCCTTGGCCCCCATGACCCTTGCCCACCGCCCACCGTCCGCACAGCGTGGCATCACGCTGATCGGCCTGCTGTCCTGGACCATCTTGCTGGGCTTCCTCGGCTACCTGGCAGTGCGGGTGATCCCAACGGTCAGCGAGGCTTACACGGTGCAGGGCGTGATCGAGCGCATGGCGGCGGCACCGGCGCCCACGGTGGCCGATATCCGGCGCGCGTTTGACAAGCAAAAGCAGATCGACGCCACCATCGTCTCGATCTCGGGCACCGACCTGGACATCACCAAAGAAAACGACGTGGTGGTGATCGGCTTTGCCTACGAGAAAGAAATCCCGTTGTTTGGCCAGGTTTACTTGTTGATCAAGTACGCGGGGCGCTCCCGGTGACATTGCCGGTCAATCCGCGCCTGGACGCTTTGCAAGCCCGCCTGGGCCACCGCTTTGCCGACACCACGTTGCTGCAGCGCGCGCTGACGCACCGCAGCCATGGTGCCGAGCACAACGAGCGGCTGGAGTTTCTGGGCGATGCGGTGCTGAACCTGGCCGTCTCCAGCCTGCTGTACGAGCGCTTCTCGGTTTCCGACGAAGGCGATTTGACAAGGGTGCGGCCCCACCTGGTGCGCGAGGACAGCCTGCACCGCGCCGCGCTGGGCCTGGGCCTGCCCGAAGTGCTGCGCTTGTCCGAGGGTGAGGCGCGTGGCGGGGGTGCGTTGCGGCCGTCGATCCTGGCCGATGCGGTGGAGGCCTTGATCGGCGCCACCTACCTGGATGGTGGTTTTGAGCCGGCATCACGCCTGGTGCGCCAGTTGTTTGGCGAGCTGATCGACGGCACCGAGGCCGATAGCTGGACCAAGGATGCCAAGACCGAGCTGCAAGAGTGGCTGCAGGCGCGCAAGCTGCCGGTGCCGGCCTACCGCATCGTGGCCACCCGGGGCCAGGCCCATGCGCAAACCTTTGATGTGGAATGTGCGGTGCCGGCGCTGGGTTTGGCCGAGCTGGGCGAAGGCCGATCACGCCGCATTGCCGAGCAAGAAGCCGCACGCCGCATGCTGGGCCGGCTCAAGGCCAACGACCGGCCCGGTGGGCCGCTGCGCGATTGATGGCTGCTGACCTTATCCCTGCCAACATCGCGGCCATCCCCCCGGCAATCGTCGCGCAGCGCTGCGGCACCATCGCCATCGTCGGCCGGCCCAACGTGGGCAAGTCCACCTTGCTGAATGCGCTGGTCGGGCAAAAGATCAGCATCACCTCACGCAAGGCGCAAACCACCCGGCACCGCATCACCGGCATCCGCACCTTGGGCGCCACGCAATTTGTGTTTGTCGACACGCCGGGTTTCCAGACCAAGGAGATCCGCGGCCGCACCGCGCTGAACCGCAACCTGAACCGCGCTGTCACGTCCACGCTGGCCGATGTGGACCTGGTGTGGTTCATGGTCGAGGCCGGCCGCTTCGGGCCCGACGATGCCAAGGTGCTGGCGCTGCTGCCATCGGCCAAGCCGGCGTTTCTGGTGGCCAACAAGCTGGACGCCATCACCCGCCGCACCGATGTGATGCCCTGGCTGCAAGCCATGCAGGCGCGCCACGCGTTTGCCGAATACGTGCCGATGTCGGCCACCAAACCGGGTGATGTGGAGCGGCTGTTCAAGATCGTCGAGCCCTATTTGCCGCTGCAACCCTGGGCCTACGAAGAAGACGCGCTCACCGACCGCAGTGACAAGTTCATGGCAGCCGAGCTGATCCGCGAAAAGCTGTTTCGCCTGACCGGGGATGAGCTGCCCTACAGCGCCACCGTGGTGATCGACAGGTACGAGGAAGAAGGCAACTTGCGCCGCATTGCGGCGACGATCGTCGTTGAGCGCGATGCGCACAAGGGCATGGTGATTGGCGATGGCGGTGAGCTGATCAAGCGCATCGGCAGCGAAACCCGGGTGGAGCTGGAGCAACTCACCGGTGCCAAGGTGTTTTTGGAGCTGTGGGTCAAGGTGCGCTCGGGCTGGGCCGACAGCGAAGCGCATCTACGCTCCTACGGCTACGAATGACGCTGCGCGATGAAGATGACGCTGCGCGATGAAGATGACGCTCGCTGCGCTTCGCATGAACGATGAAGGGGCGGGTTGGCGGCAACCGGCATGACCGTTGACCTACAACGGATTCATCCTTCATCGGCCCGCGCAGCGGCCGGTCATGCTTCATGAGCACGCGCAGAACACAGGCGCCGCAGCCCGCGTTTGTGCTGCACCAATGGGACTGGAGCGAGACCAGCCTGATCCTCGATCTTTTCACCCGCGACCGCGGCCGCATCGCCGTGGTGGCCAAGGGCGCCAAGCGGCCGTACTCCCAATTGCCGGTGCTGATGCCGTTCCAGCGGTTGCTGGTGCTGACCGGCAAACCCAAGGCCGAGGAAAGCGCCGACATCCTCACGCTGCGCACGGCCGAGTACGCCGGCGCTGGTGCCGCGCTGCCATCGGCGCGTTTGTTTGCCGGCTTCTACTTGAACGAGTTGCTGCTGAAGCTGTTGGCGCGGGCCGATCCGCATGAGCGCTTGTTTGATGCGTATGCCGACACGCTGCTGGCGCTGGCCGGCGCCGACGATGAATCCCCGCTGCGTGCGTTTGAGCTGCTGCTGCTGCGCGAAACCGGTGTGCTGCCGGAGCTGGCCCGCAACACCACCACGCAGGACAGTGTGCAGGCCGGCAAGGGCTACCAACTGCGGGCCGAGACGGGTTTGACGCCCGCTGCTGCGGCCGATGCCAGCGCGATCGACGGCACGGTGTGGCTGGCACTGCAGCAAACGCTGGATCACAACGATCTGGCCGCGTTGCGGGCCGCCACCCTGCGTGATCTGCCAGCGCTCAAAATCCAGTTGCGCAATTTGCTTCTTTATCATCTGGGCTCGCCGCCGCTGCGCACCCGGCAGATGATGCTGGATGTGCGCCGGCTGCTCGAAGCCGCGCTCCCCTCCCAAGCTGCCGACCCAGGCCCGCCATGAACCCGCTCGTCGCCCCCGAAGCCCATGCCCGCAGCCACCGCACTGCGCTGTCGGTCAACGTCA